>NZ_CAMHRZ010000067.1 GCF_946187255.1 uncultured Ruminococcus sp. | reverse complement strand
GTGGTGAGGATGGCTTGCGAAGTTGTTGCCGTAGCCTACCTCATAAGCATAACCCATAGGGTTATTGCCGAGGACGTATTCCATCTGAGCTCTTGCCCAGGGAAGGAATGTATCGTCCTTGGTGGTCTTTGCGTATACGCAAGCGCACAGACCCGCAGCTGTGTTGTAACGTGCGGAGCCGTAGCCCGATACGACTGCCCAGCCCTTGGGAGACTTGGCGATGAAGTCGCCGCTGGTCTCGCTGATGGGGAGATCCTTGATCTTATCAGCGGTCATCTCGGTGTTCCAGAGGAAGTCGTCCATACCGAAGTACTTGTGACCGTGAACAGGCTCATAGCCCCACTCGGAAGAATCAACGCTTTCAGCGCAGCCGGACCAGAATTCCAGATTGTAGCGGAAGATGTACCAGTCACGGGCTGTGTTGGTAACGGGAGCCAGCTTTGCGAACACGCCGCCCCATACTGTATCCCAGCAGTGTACCCATATATTCTGCCAGCAGTTGCCTGTATCGGTGATGATACGCTTCATATATCCCGTGTAGGGGTGAGCGCCCTTTTCGTTGGTTACAGTCTCGTCAACTGCGATGATATCGTTGATATAATCGTAGTCTTCGGTGCAGTAGTAGAGCCATACAGCAGCCCATGCCAGCTCATCGTAGTCATAGCTGGAGGTATAGAATCCGCCGTCGTAACCCAGGCTGTAGCAGTTGGGCACCTTGCCGGGCTCCCAGTCCTCAACGTGGGTCTTTACTGCGAAGTCATAAAGTGCCTTTGCGTACTTCAGGCTCTTCTTTGCGTACGCAGGATCGGTGTCCTTGAAGTTGAGGTAGTTGATAGCCAGCGATGCAGCTGCGCCCGCACACTGGTCGGAAGCAGGCATCTCCTCTGTTGCGAAGTAAGCGGGACGCTTAACTGCACATGACGAGGATGCTACCATCGTATCCTCTACCTGGAGCTCGGGAGGGCACCAGTAGTTATGGTCGTTGTTGCCTTCGCCTACCTGGTAGCAGTAAGCGATGACGTTATCCTTGTTGTCCATGAAGGTGACCTTCATGAAATAGTCGTTTATCCAGCGGAGCTCGTCCTCAACGTGCTTGTCAAGCCCCAGTTCCTTGTAGGAATCGCGGAACTCATAGTAGCCCCAGCCCACAGTGGATGCGGAGTAGCTTCCGGGAAGACCGAACTTAACGTGGTCGCCTGCATCGTGCCAGCCGCCTGTCAGGTCGAGAGTACCGTCACCATCGGGGTCGAGGTACTTCTTGTTCTTGTCGATGAACTTCTGCGACATATTGACACCCACATAGAGCGAGGGGTCGGTATCACCGAGATTGGGCTTGGTCTTTCCGTCGTCGGCTGTGCCCAGTCCCTGATCCTCCTGTAACTGATCGTCCGTCTTGCCCGAGTTGACTTTTGGCATCGGCTCCATAGGCTGCAGCGGGATGTAGCCGTCCTTCACATGGCAGTTGTTACGCCATGAGTAATAGCCGTCACCCGTTACCTGATCGCCGCACTTGTTCGCATCGTAGAAGCAAAGTGCCAGCTGCAGAGCCTCTGCATAGTTGTGGTAGTTGTTGGGGTTTTTCTTGTCGATCACCGCAGCGCTCGCACCTGTCACGGAGGTGCCCGTCAGCATCATTACTGCTGCTGATACGCCCGCCAGCGATCTTTTAAGAAATTTTCCTTTTCCCATTCTGATCGTCCTTTCTAAATATTATTTCAGCAGACTTCCTTATCAGTCTGTCAAAGACGAGATCACAGCCGTACTCCCCTTTTGGGTGCGGGCTGATCTGTACCGAACAAAAGAACGCTTCATCATGGCAGCACGTTAACGCAAACGTTTTCATCCAAACCCGCCGCAAGACCATGCATCCTCATGTTCTCATCCATATTATATAATAGCATAGCATCAACTGTATGTAAAGTCAAATCTTGCGATTCACCACATCTTTGTTAATTGTTTATATTAATTCCCGTGGATTAATGGACATATTTACGGACACTTTTCCGACACCGCAGTTCCCCCGAAAGTTCACCTATCACGACAGAACGGGCTATGCATTTTAGATAATATTCTGTTCACAAAATATAGTAATTTTTATGGTATAATATATATTGTGCCTGTCTCAGCGTTATTTTTACAGCAATAATTGCAACGCCGTGTTTGCAGGTATGGCAGATATAGAATATTACAGGAGGTAATCAAAATGGTTCGCAGAAAGAGAAATATCCTCAGCAGGATATCCGCAGTGACAGCGGGTGTACTGCTGGCGGCACAGTGCTTCACCGCTTTTGCCGATACCGCACTGATCTCGGGAGATGTGAACGCCGACGGAAAGCTGGATGTATCTGATGTAGTGGCTGTTGCGGCACACGTCAAGAGCGTGAAGATGCTGGACAAGGATCAGTCATTCATAGCCGATGTAAACAGCGACGGTGTAGTAAACGTATCCGACGTTGCGATCATGGCGGCGCACATCAAAGGCGTAAAGTCTATGCCTAAGGTGACAAAGCTGTATCTTAACAGGATAGCTGCACTTGACGAGGCAGCACTGCGCTGGGCATCCAACGGCAAACTGGTATCCCTCAACACGCATAGGAATGACAGTGAGCCGGATAAGACCGTCTATGAGGTCATCGTGACTAATGCTGAGACAGGCGAGGTCGAGAGAAGCATAAAAGAGGACAGTCATATCGACATCATCGGCATGAAGAAAGACGGCACGCTGATAACCTACAAGTACCGCGACGATGACTGTACGGATATATGCTTGTTCGCCCCCGGCAAGGATGAGCCCGAGGTGATAAAGACAGACCTCTGTTATCCCGGTCTCGGCTATGACGAAGAGACTGATGAGATATACATAACCTGCGACAATGGTTTACGCAGGGTGACTGCTGACGGCAAGCTGGAAGACATAACCGATTCCGTGATCCGCGATATCAATGATGTGACGCAGGTCAGCCTTGAAAAGGCAATGGCAGGCTTTATACACAGAACCGGCGACAGCCCCGACCTGTGGGATGTCAGCGTGGTCTCGATGGAGACAGGCGAGGAGCTGTGGAAGACCGTAACGCACAACGGCAGCGTCTATTTCACAAAGAGCAATACCTTAGTCACCGACGGACACAGCGAAAATGATACGACCCTGCGCTGCTACGATACAAAGAGCGGCGAACTGCTGGGCTTATACGAGCTGGACAGCGGAGATCCGATGGTGATCGAATCCCCGAGGAGCAACAAATGCGTGTTCAGGGATCAGTCGCACAGACTGGTGGTATTCGACACTGCCACCGGCGGTATAGCGTATATCGATCCGGGCATGAAAAATATGAGGGTGCTCGACTGTGATTTTCTGGATGAGGACACTATGGTATTCGATGCCGTATACAGAAGCGGTGATTTCTTCGTTACCGAGACATTCATCATCGATCTGGGTCTGATCGAATTCACTCAGCTGCCCGAGGGCAAAAATGTCGAGGAGATGGATGAATACAAGCCGAAACAGCCGGGTGCGGCACTGGCAGAACAGCGCAAAAAGGCTGACGAACTGGAAGACAAATACGGTGTGCACATACTCATAGGTGATGAGGTGCTGAACGTGGCCAATTCCACCTCCCGTACCTGGACCTCGATGGAGAGCATGGACGACTGGGTCTGTGTCGAGGAAACAAAGCGTGCCCTTTTTGACCTTGAAAAATGGCTCAGTGCGTATCCCGAGGGCTTCTTCGAGAAATTCAAAACGGCTGAAAATCCCGAAGGATACAGGGTGGTCCTGATAGACGATTTCTACCAAAATGAGGAAATTTTGTTTGGTCTGGAGGGTATGGCGCTTGAAAATATCTGTACCATCGATGTTGTCATCGTGGCTAGGATCTATGATTTCAGTTCGTGCATGGATCATGAGACATGGCACGCTGTGGAGATGCTGATAGACCATAAAGATTCTTTCGATGATGATGAATGGGCAAAGCTCAACCCCGAAGATTTTGAATATTACAGCGGTGATTATTCGATCGGTGATACCCCTCAGGGCGAAATGTACGAAAAGTATCTGTCGGAATGTTACAGCGATAACAAGAACTATGAGAACGGATATTTTATAAGGGATTACAGTGAGAATGCCCCTAAAGAGGACAGGGCAACGATACTGGAATTCCTCAATCCTGCCGATGTGAACAACGTTTTTTACGATATGGATGAGGAGCTGGCAAAGTACTCTCACATCAAAGCGAAGCTGGACTATATGGGCAAATGGATAGAGCCCTATTTCGGTTATATCTACTGGGAAGAGATGATAAAGAACAAGGCCGTTTCCAAGCCCGGAGAAGCAGTGGGCTAAATAAGATAACGCAATAATATTACCGCGCAGATCATTAAGGTCTGCGCGGTATTTTCATAGTTCATGTATTATTTAAGGGTATACGTCCTCACACACCGGGGAACTTTATCTTCTTGTACTTTTCCAGCTTTTCAGCAACGGCGGCACGCTTTGCGGGATCCATGAAGAAACCGCCCTGTGTATCTGCGATCTCATCACAGTGTACTCCTCTGCCCTCCTCAGAGGTGCGGTCACGCTCTAAACCGTTGGCTGCGATGACGAACTTCCACTTGCCGTCCTCGGTCTTTACCAGATCGCCGCCCGCGCCGCATACTGCACACTCGATGGGGTACTGGAGACCTCTCCACTGGGGTTCACCCAAACACAGGCAGTTGCTGTGGCAGTTGGGACACCAGCCCGCATCGGGCTCGCCCAGCCATTCACGCTCTGCGGCGGGGGTGTTCAGCGACTTCATGATGTTTGCGCCGATCTCTCTCGCACGCGCCAGCTTTTCCTCATGCAGAAGCACCTGCGCGGGTGCGGGCACCATAGTTGCCATATACATATCAACTATCTTGAAGCTGTTGGAGAAAGTCGTAGCGTGCATACACTCCAGCGCCATGGACTGCCATGAACGGGTAGAACCGCCCACTGCGATGAGTGCGCCCACGCGGTCACGGGGAGTGATAGCGCCTATCTTGGTCAGGAATGCAGTTTCATACGCCAGATTACGGTGCATGAATTTCAGGAAGAGGGATGAAGGCATCAGCGCGTAGGTCGGTGCCGCGAAGATCACCGCATCCTGCTCCAGCAGTACGTCCATTATCTTCTTCTTGTCGTCCTTGTTGTCAAGCGCACAGCCTGTGTGCTTGCCCATTGACATACCCATAGTGCAGGAGGTACAGCCTGTGCAGTCCAGCAGTTCGTAGTCTTTGAGGTTGATCATTGTGACCTCTGCGCCCTGTTCCTGACAGACGAGAAGTGCTTCTTTCAGCAGTATCTCACAGTTGCTGTCCTTGCGTCCTGCGGTCACGCCCATAACTTTAAAACCCATATCATACTCCTTAATTTAATATATTTCGGTCACGGCGGAAAGCCGCCCCGATGCTCACGTCAAACGGCACATATCCCATGTACCTTCCCATATAGTATAACGTCATTGTATAAATTTGTCAAGCCCTGTTACAGCTTTGCTTTTCCCCGCTCCGTGAGCCTTTTGAGTCTGCCCTTTTCTACCAGATAAACTTTATCAGCCAGCTTCATAAGGGGTTTATCGTTGAAGGAATCGGTGTAGAAGCTGTCGATGGGGGTATCGCCGTAGACCTCTTTATAGCGCTTTGCCTTGTTCTCACCGAAGTTGAAGTATACTATCTCCCGCCTGTCGGGGTCGATGATGCTGCTGAGGATATTCTCGGTCCCCAGTTCCTCCTTTATGCCGTCTATCAGCATATCGGGACCTGCGGTGATTATCACATCCTCCTTTTTCACCCGCTTTATCATGTTCCTGTCCAGCCTGTGGCGGTTCTCTTTCCAGAAGCCCTTTACTGTCTCGGCGGCTTCGTACTTGTCCTTTACTGCCACTTTCAGGAAATCGTTTATTCCCTGCTCCGCCTTTTCCTTATCGATCAGGCACAGCTTGTATTTGGCAAGATTTGCCATTATGTAGGGCACATAGAGCAGTATCCTCTTGTTTTGGCGTATCATATAAAACGCCAGATCCACCGAGCTTTCGCCGTGATATAAAGTGTTGTCGAAATCAAATACTTTCATAGTTTCACCTTTCGTGATGTTCGTTTGTTTGATGTGCTATTTGGGCAGCTTGACCGTGAATACCGCACCGCCGCCCTCGTTATCAGAAGCTGAGATGCTGCCGCCGTGCAGTTCGGTAAGTTCCTTTGCTATGCACAATCCCAGCCCGAAATGCTCCTTTTCGGTGCGGGAATCGTCTGCGCGGTAAAAGCGCTCGAATACCTTTTCTTTCATCTCATCGGGTATGCCGCATCCGCTGTCCGCCACTTTTATGATATAGTGCTTTTGGCTGTCTTCAAGGGAAAGGACTATCTTCCCGCCTGCGGGAGTGTAGCTGACGGCGTTGTCAAGGAGTATGCTGACCACCTGCTTTATGCGGTCGCCGTCTATATTCTCCGCCGATACCGTATCATCAGGCAGTACAATATCGGTGCGTATCCCCTTTTCTGCCGCCTTTGGCATGGCGGCTTCAAAGCATTCGAGGACTATGGTATCAAGCTCCGCTTTGCCGAAGGATGCTTTAAAGGACTTGCTGTCGCTGCGTGCCAGCGTCAGCAGGTCGCCCGTAAGTCTCGCAAGGCGTTTGCTCTCCTTGACCGCGATGGATATGAGCTCCTCTTTGTGGGCTTCGTCGGCACCCTCAATGGAGCTTACCGCCGTCATGATATTGTTTACGGGATTTCGTATCTCATGGGATGCCGCCGCTATGAATTCCGTCTGCCGCTGCTGGGATACCTTTATTGGCAGCAGCAGCCTTTTCGTGAACAGCCATGCGAACACCGACAGCGCCGCCGCCGCCATGACTATGACCACACCCAGCAGCAGGCACAGGTGCATGAACTGCTGTTTTGTCTCCCGCTGAGATTGTACGGCGTACACCTCGATAAAGCTGTCCCCCTTTGGCACCAGCATGTGGCTTATTCGGTAAAGCTCGCCGTCTATGCGCCCCGAGAACTCGACGTGTTCGGTATAAAGGCTGTTGTGCTTTATGTATACATCCTCAGAAAGCGCCATTGCCTGCCGTACTACGGCTTTTTCCCCGTCGGTCATGGATTCTTCGGTGATACGCAATGGGTAGTCATTATCGTAGATGCTGAGTATATACCCGTGATTCTTTTTCTGCTCCAGTATCTTGTCGAAGGATATGGTATCGCTCTTGGAAAGGTCGGCGGAGAAGGAGTCCATATCATTCACAAAGGTGAGCATTGCGGTGTCCTGCATCGACCTGTAGCTGAAATAGGCAAACAGCACCGACATCACCAGCAGTATGGTTATAGTCACCGCCGAAAACAGCAATGTGAGCCGCAGGTGTACACGCTTAAACATCACGCCCACCTGTTTCCAGCTTGTAGCCCACTCCGCGCACTGTTTTTATCTCCATATTGCTGCCTGTATTTTTAAGTCTTCGGCGGATGAAATAGATGTAGTTGTCAAGGTTTCCGTCGAGAGTCTCGTAATCCACGCCCCACACTCTTGTCTGTATGGTCTGACGCGGGAGGGTCTGGTCGGGGTTCCTGAGAAACAGCCGCATCAGCTCTCCCTCTTTCTGTGAAAGGGTGCAGGTGTCCGCAGGACCCGTGAGCAGATTTTCTTCGGGCTTGTACACCACATCACAGAGGGATATGACATCAAGGCTCTCAAGATGGGAGGGCCTGCGCATGAGACAGCGTATCCTCGCCATAAGTTCTTCCGTTTCAAAGGGCTTGACGATATAATCATCGGCACCGCAGTCAAGTCCCGTGACCTTGTCGCTGAGTTCGCCCAAAGCCGTCAGCATGATGACGGGGGTGTTGTTGCCCCTCGCCCGCATCTCACGGAGTATGGTCAGCCCGTCCTTGTGGGGCAGCATTCGGTCAAGCAGGACAAGGTCGTAGGCGTTCTGTTCAAGGTAATACTCCGCATCCCTGCCGTCATTGCAGGTGTCGGAGCTGTATTTTTCCTGCTCCAGCTTGAATTGCAGCAGCCAGCTGAGCTTTTTGTCGTCTTCTATTATAAGTATCCTCATTTTGGTCGTCCCTTTCTCTGATACCTTTAGTATGATTATACCACAAATGTTCACGCAAGTAAAGCATATCGGCTTTTTTATCATTATAGCATATTATTATTCTCCGTGAGAAAATTAGAGATAAATTAGAGGTACTTTTAGAGATTCATTAGAAGTTCGGGTGTTATCATATACTCAGCAAAAGAAAAGGAGGCATACAGGATGCTTAAAAAATTATCGGCGGTCATTGCGGCGGCACTGCTTGCGGCGGCGTGTACCGGATGCAGTGATACGAAAGGTGAAAAGACAAAGGATCTCAGTGCGGAGGCATCGAAAGGCAGATATGTGGAGGAGGATATACAGACGGAGGAGCTTTGGAATGCGGGCGAATTTGCAAATTCCGATGATACTTGCTTTGCCGACGTATCCTTCGTTGGAGAGGGAAACATGGGCAGGAAGCATATACTTGGCGACGGCGCTTTCACGGCTGAGGATATGGGTATAGTTCTGCCCGACGGCATCGAGCAGATGTACGACGGCGTTATCAGCCCTGAGGGGGATATATTCACCGGCTGTATCGACAGCGACGGGAATTTTAAATACCTGCTGGTAACAAAGGACGGCGAATGCAGGCTAATGGAGCAGGAAAAGGATCAGCTGTTCTTTTCCTATGAATTCTCGGCGGACGGCAGGCTTTTCCTTATCAGCGGGGATTACGAGCTGATGGAACTGGATACATCCACCCTTGAACTGAAAAAGCTCTGCACCTTTGATGAAAGCCCCGACACGCTGGATATAGTGGGGGATCTTATATTCTGCACCTCTGTTGAGGGTATAAGCGTATACGACATCAGCACCAACACGATGAAAGAGCCCGACAGTGCGCTGGTAAGTCTCTGGAAACAGGTGATAACCGACAGCGACAAAGCGCCCTACGATATATTCGCGGGCAGTGACAATGATCTCTACCTGGTATGTCAGTACGGCATATACCGCCACACCATCGGCGGGAACATAACCGAGCAGATAGTGGACGGGCTGTATAACTCTCTTGGCAGTGCCGATGATACCGTAAGGTTCGGCAGAGCGGACAAGGACGGCAGCTTCTATATCAGCTTTATGAACGGTGAGATAAGGCACTACCGCTACGACCCCGATGCGGTGAACGAGTTCATATCAACGCTGGATATATACACTCTGAACAGCAGTCAGACCCTTTCGGCGGCGGTGAGGGCGTTTACAAAAGTCCACCCCGAGATAAAGATCGACCTTAACATAGGCATGAAGGACGGCATGACCTACGAGGACGCAGTAAAGGAACTGACGGCGCAGATAATGTCGGGCAATGCCCCCGACCTCATTATGCTGGACGGTCTTGACAAGGAAAATCTGGAAGAAAAAGGTATGCTGCTGGATCTTTCGGAGATAAGGACACAGTGGCAGCCGGAGGACGAACTGTTCACCAACATTACGGAATACAACAGTGACGGCGGGCTGTACTCGGTGGCTTGCAGATACGCGATACCCGTAGTCATGGGCAAAAAGGAACAGCTGGGAAATTCTTACACCTACGATGAGATGGTAAAGCAGTCCCTTGAAAGCTACAGCAAAAAGGGCGGAGTCGCCAACGAGGAGGAATATGAGCCCGAGAGCTTTGCAAATGAGTATACCGAACTGCTGACACAGCTTTACGGCAACAAGATGATCAAGGACGGCAAGCCTGATGAAGCCGCCATAAAGGAATATCTGGAGAGCACAAAGGAACTGATATCCAAGCCCTGTCTAGGTGTATACTGCTTTGAAAACGAATACGGTGCAAATGCGGCGGTGAACGATGCCACGGTTATAGCCACGGGCATGGCGGACAATGCGGCGGATATGTGCTATTCTGTCAATGCCCTTGAACACGTCACCAGTGTGCGGGATGAACGGGAGGAATGTGATACCATCTTAGGTCTGCCCGACAATCCCAATACTTTCAGACCTGTCTGCGAGTTGGGGATATGCGCTTCGGGAGAAAACAGGGATGCGGCTGCGGAGTTCATAAAGACAATGCTTTCCGATGAGGTGCAGTACGAGGATACATCGGAGGGACTGCCTGTAAACTGTGAAAGCCTTGACAAGCAGCTGGCAAAATACGACGACACAAATATGACCTCACAGGTGATGATGGTGGACGACAAGGGCATGGAGCTGATGTTCACCGTAAGGAGCACCGATGAGGAAGAAAGAGCTATGATAAAAAGCTATATCAGCGGTGCGGATACCCCTGTGCGCCTTGATGCCATGACCGAGAGCGCCGTAAACGAAGCGGGAGCCTGCTGTCTCAACGGGGATATATCCCCCGATGAAGCGGCGGCAAGGATACGATCAAAGCTGGAACTGAAAATGAAAGAATGATATCTGTGGAAAAGACAAAGAAACTGTCTCCTGCGGTGTGGGGCTGTAATACTTCGGTCCTCCCGCAGGAAAAACGGAAGAAGAGAAAAACAGGAGACAAAAAATATATACCCTTTCTTCTGCCGAGCCTTGCGGGGGTATGCCTGTTTGTGGCTGTGCCCTTTGCGGACTCGCTGAGAAGATCGGTGTTCGGGACTTTTTCGGGGCGCTTCTGCGGTGCTGACAACTATAAAGCGGTGCTTGATAACGCGGCGTTCAGGCTGGCGGTGAAGAATACCGCGCTGTTTACGGCGGTATGTCTGCCCCTGCTGATAGTGCTTTCGCTGATGACAGCGCTGATACTCAGCAGGCTTAAAGCGGTGAGGGCGATACGCTCTGTACTGCTTTTCCCGCTGGCTGTGCCTACGGCGGCGATGGTGCTGATCTGGCGGCTGTTGTTCGACGATCACGGCATGATAAACGGTATGCTCGATGATGCGGGCATCGGCACGGTGCATTTTCTCGACAGCAAAGCAGCCTTTGCGGTGCTGGCGGCAAGCTATATCTGGAAAAATCTGGGTTATACGGTACTGCTGTGGCTGACGGGCATAATGAGCATATCCGAAAGCCTGAGCGAAGCCGCCGCAGTGGACGGTGCGGGCAGTTTCGGGACGCTTATATACATCATTCTGCCGAACCTGAGACCTGCCGCCTATACGATAACCATAATATCCTTCCTCAATTCCTTCAAGGTGTTCAGAGAGGCGTATCTGGTGGCGGGGGCTTATCCCCATGACAGTATCTATCTGCTTCAGCACCTTTTCAACAACTGGTTCGCGAATATGGAGCTGGACAAGATAGCGGCGGCAACGGTGATGGTATTCGCGGTAATATCGGCGGCGGTATCTCTGCTGAGGAGAGTGTGGGACAAGGAGGCATCAACATGAAAAAGGCAGGGAGCATATTCGGGTACGGGATATGTACGGCGCTGTGCATCGTGATAGTTTTCCCCGTATTCCTGCTGGCGGTGCTTTCATTGCAGGACGGCACAGAGCTTTTAAAGGCGGTATCTCCGCTGAGCGGGAACGGTTTTTCCCGCCCCGATATGATTCCGCTTTATCCATCGGTGGAAAACTACACTCAGATACTTCTCTTCTCCCCCGAGTACTACACGGTATTCTGGAACTCGGCGGGTATGACGGCGGCGGTGCTCATATCGCAGCTTATAATCGCCGTGCCTGCGGCGTGGGCGTTCGCAAGGTTTGAGTTCCGTTTCAGAAAGGTGCTTTTCGATATCTATGTACTGCTGATGCTGCTGCCCTTTCAGGTGACTATGCTTTCGCAGTTCATACTGCTGGACAAGACGCATCTTCTGGACACGAGGGCGGCGATAATACTGCCTGCGGCGTTCTCGGCGTTCCCCGTGTTCCTCATGTACCGCAGTTTCTGCTCGATACCTGCGGAGATGATCGACGCGGCGCGTATAGACGGTGCGGGGGAATGGCGGATACTTTTCGGGATAGGTCTCCCGCTGGGCAGGAACGGCATAACAGCGGCGCTGGTGCTGGGTTTTCTCGATATGTGGAACATGGTGGAGCAGCCGCTGACTTTTCTGAAAGACAAAAGGCTGTACCCCCTCTCGCTGTATCTTCCCATGCTTGGGAAACTCAGCGGCAGCATGATAGCGGCGTCGGCGGGGACACTGATACCCGCGGCGCTGGTATTCATCATAGGACAGGACAGTCTGGAATCGGGGATAGTATCTTCGGCGGTCAAGGAGTGACGGACATGAAAGACAAGAAAAAAGCGGTGCGCATTCTGGCGGGTTTCCTCTCGTTCATGCTGGTGATGACTTTCGTTTCGCGAGGGGTCTATGCAAAAAGCCTGCCGACGGTAAAGGTGAAAGAGGCAAAATGCGGGAGATTATCGCGTATGCTGCGCTGCGGCGGGACTGTTGTGCCTACGGCGGTGAAAGGGGTACAATTGCCCGAAGGACTCACCGTTGAGCAAGTGGATATATCCGCAGGCTGCAAGGCGGAAAAAGGCGATCAGCTGATGAAGCTGGATGTATCTCAGCTTAAAGAAAAGGCGGAGGCGCTGGAAAGCGAGATAGCGGAGATGAAAGAGTCGGCGGAGACAGCGAACAATGACGGCACCCCTGTGTTCACCGAGCCCGATATGCCTGTAAGCCGAGTGAACGTGAAAAAGGGCGATACCGTTTCGGCGGGTGATGTGCTTTTCACGGTGGACACGGGGAGACTTCTGCGGCTGATAAACGAACTTGAAACGGAGCGCAACAGCGATATCATAAATCGCGGCGGCTGTATAGCGGCAGCCGAAAGTGCCGACAGCAGTGAGGGCATGGAGGACACCGCATCTCAGCAGCGCACACAGGCGGCGGTCTACGACTGCAACATCGAGCAGAAGCAGGAGAAGATAGACCGATATCTGGAGGTATACAACAACGGTGGAAGAGTATGCGCCCCCTGCGGCGGGACAGTCACGGCGGTAAAGGTGGGCAGCGGCGACCTTACGGGGCAGTCGGCGGCGGTGCTGATAGGCGAGAGCGATGACGAGAGCTGTTCTGTGAAAAGCCGTGAAAAGCTGCTGGACACCTACCGCGCCCTGATAGAAGACGACGGAGCGGTGATGAGCACTGTTGACGGCACCGTGACAGCGGTGGATGTGGCGGCGGGACAGCAGACTACGTCTTCGGCGGCGGTGTGCATCGCGGACAACAGCCGCCCAGTATATTTCCGCGCGGAGCTGACCGAAGAGGAAGCAAAGCAGATATCCGCAGGCGACAGTGCGGACATAGCACTGCACAACGGCAGACAGGTGCTTTCGGGGTGCCGTATTAGCTCGGTGGTAAGGCAGTCGGGGACGGGTTATACCGCCATAGTTCCCATAGACAGCGAGGACGCTCTCAGCGGCGATATAGGCGAGCTGAGGATACAGGTGAACTCGGAGGACAGCAGTATATGCGTTCCCAGCGGTGCAATATACGGCGACAGGCAGAAGTATGTGTTCATACTGAAAAAAGAAGAGGGCTTTCTGGGTGAGGAATACCGCGCAGAGCGGATAGAAGTCACTACGAGCAGTTCAAACGAGACAATGACAGCACTGTCTTCGGGAGGGCTGAGCGAGGGCGATAAGGTGATATGCACCGACAAAAAACTAACCGACGGACAGACGGTGAGATACACGGAAGAATGACAGGTCGGGTACTCCCCTTTCGGAAACGATCGATATTCACAGGCTGCATGGCTCGTCGGGCTATGCAGCTTTTGGCTGTGAGCTTTCATTGCACAAAACCCAATTTCGATGTGTATTGCTGCAAATGATGATCTAGCTTACGGACTACGGAGACTACTGAGGGAAACCTTTCTGAAGAAAGGTTTTCCTCA
>NZ_CAMHRZ010000066.1 GCF_946187255.1 uncultured Ruminococcus sp. | reverse complement strand
AGATCATCCGTCTTTGGATTTGTTCATGAGTTGTTTACTTGGTCAAAAGCCGTAGCGTCGTTATCATTGCATCTTGACAATCACGGAACGGTATGCTAAAATATACTATATATAGAATGTTGCTTATCTTACATTATCGTGCGGAAGGAGGTTTTGAGTATGCCGAGAGGAAGACAGATAGTAGATCATGTGGCAGGCTATCAGCTGCCGAAATACAGTGTGCTTATGTCTGTCTATGACCAGGAGCTCCCCGAGAACCTCAACCAGAGCCTTGAATCCATGCTCAAACAGACCTGCCCTCCCTCTGATTTCGTGCTTGTCTGCGACGGCAAGCTGACCAACGAGCTGGAAGTCATTGTAAAATCCTTCCAGAATGAGTACAAGAATATATTCCGCATAGTGAGGATAGATGAGAACGTGGGTGCGGGCAAAGCGGTAAACAGGGGCATAAAAGCCTGCCGCTGCAAGTATATCGTCCGCATGGACAGCGACGATGTTTCAAAGCCCGACAGATGCATGAAGGAGATGCTGATGTTCGCGGTGATGCCCGAACTGGATATAGTCGGCAGCTATGTTGAGGAATTCGACGACGTTACCGACAAGACAGTGGCGCTGAAAAAGGTGCCGCTGGTACAGAAGGAGATCGTCAACTATTCCAAGCAGCGCAACCCTTTCAACAGGCAGACCGTTGCTTTCCGTAAAGAGAAGGCACTGGAGATAGGCGGCTACAGCGACCTGAAACTGTGCGAGGACTACGACTTCGCCGTCAGGATGCTGGCGGGGGGCGCTGTGGGACAGAATATCCCCGAGGTGCTGGTACGCTACCGCGTCAGTGAAAACACTCCCGGCATACGCCGCAGCTGGCGGCTCACCAAAGGCTTCATCGCGGTTCGCTGGAAACTGTACATCGAAAGCTACATAGGTTTCAGGGATTTCTTTCCGCCCTGCTTTTTACAGCTGATGCTGTTCATACTCCCTATGCGGTTCACAAGATGGTTCTATAAAAAATTTTTACGAGATACGAAGATAACTCCGCCGACGGCAGATAATGTTTGAAAAAGAAGTACAGACATTATCTGCCGCGGTTTAGTTATAAAGGCACAAGGATATTATGGATAAGCGGCAGAAGGGTAATGCCGCGGAAAACGGAGGGTATCAATGAAAAGAAATGCAAAAAGACTGTCTGCGTTCATACTTGCACTTACTGTGAGCGCGGCAATGTTCGGCTGCGGAGAAAAAGGCAGCGGGACAGAGGATAAGTCCTCAAAGGCAGAAACAGGCAGCAGCACGGATGGAAAGACTGCCGCCGAGGAGAAGGCTCCTGTCACGGAAACTATCGGGGATTTCAATTTATCCGGGCTTAACGAGGTCTATGATGTTCCGGAGGATTTTTCACTGGAACTTGAAGCGGAGGACGGCACTCCTGTGGGACAGACCTTTGTGATGGACAAGACCTTTGCGGGGGAATTCTCGGGAGAGGGCTTCGTCACCATACCCGAAAAGGGCGACGGCATCGAGTTCGATGTAGAAATGCCCGCAAAGGGCAGCTATGACATTATCATGCGCATAGCCACCGACAATTCGGGCTCTAACAACCTGATAACCGTTGACGGCAGTGCAGCGGCAAAATTCACTTCCACCGAGCAGGGATTTGCCGAGGTAAGAGCGGAGCGCGTACTTATCGGCGGCGGCAGCCATAAGCTGGGGATACTGGGAGATACGGGTCATATCTATGTGGATACGATAAAGATCGTGCCTGCGCCCGCCCTGGATACATCTCAGTACGATACAGCGGCGGAGCTTTGCAACAAAAACGCCAGCGATAACGCTAAAAGACTCTACAGCTTCCTGCGTGCCTGCTACGGAAAGTATACCATTTCGGGACAGTATTCGGGCGACAACGAGGGCAAAGACAGCCGCGAGTTCAAGGAGATAAAAAAGCGCACAGGCGAAACACCCGCTATACTCGGGCTGGATGTGGCTTGTCTCGGCATATCCACAAAGGTGGATCATCAGGCGGGCGGCGGAGATATGGTGCCATTGCAGGCTATGGACTGGTACAACAATGAGAACGGTATAGTTACGATATGCTGGCACTGGCACGCGCCCGCACAGTATCTCGAAGCCAACGGACAGCCCTGGTGGAGAGGTTTCTACACCGACAGCACCAGCTTTGACCTGGGAAAAGCCATGAGCGGAGAAGACAAGGAGGGCTACGATGCCATAGTTGCCGAGATAGACAATATGGCTGAACAGTTAAAGCCCCTGGCGGAAGCCGATGTACCGATACTCTGGCGCCCCCTGCACGAAGCGGCAGGCGACCCGAAATATCCCAACAAGGCGTGGTTCTGGTGGGGAGCATCGGGAAAGAGCGCTTACCTTGAACTCTACAAGCTGATGTACGATAAATTCGTGAACGAGTACCATCTCGATAATCTGATATGGGTATGGAACGCACAGAACCCCGAATGGTACCCGGGTGATGAGTATGTGGATATAGTGGGCTACGACTGCTACCCCGCAGAAAGGGACTGTTCCTCCCAGAAGTATTACTACGATCTTATGAAAGGATGCTCGCCCACAGGCAGCAAGATAATTGCCGAGACGGAGAACGGCGCAATGTTCGACCCCGATGCCGCTTTCAATGAGGGCACCCGCTGGGCTTACTTCTCAACATGGAACGGCGAGTTCACACTGAAAGACAAGCAGCTTTCCGAGCAGTATACCACTTTTGATATGTGGGACAAGATATACGGCAGCGACCTTGTGCTTACACTGGACGAGCTCCCCGACCTGAAAAGCTGGCCGGCAGACCTTGATGCCTATCTTGCGGAAAACGGCTGACACACAGACATCATAACAGTGACCCCGAAAGCAGTGACCCCTGTTTTCGGGGTGTTTTGCGTCTCAGGGAAAGTATGGCGGAAACAAATACTGACTTTTGGTCATTTTTACTCTTGACAAAAACTGCACTGCATGGTAGAATGTGTATAAATGACCAATGGTCATATTTCATCGATGTATAAAGTTTCTCCAATAGTTAAAATGTTAACAAATTGTAAAACTTAAAGAACCTTCATTTTACCCCTTTAAAAAACCGACAAAAGATGATATAATTGATTTGTATGTGCGGGTATTTCCGAAAACGATACCGAAAGGCAGGGCTTGTACATGGACGACCGTGAAAATCCAAAGCTTTCGGAAAAAAACACTTCGGTGACGAGACCCCTGCTGGTGATGATATACAAATGGGGCGCGGCGCTGACTGCGTTATGCTTTGCAGTGACGCTGATATGGGGCTTCAAGGTCTCACAGCTGCTGGGCTTCGGGCTGGGATACGGATTTATGTGTGCGCAGTTCGAGTACTTCGGACGCTGCTGCGAAAGTGCGGTAAAGCTGGACAGAAAGGCTGCCGTGAGAAAAATGCGCGTATGCTATGCGCTTCGCATGACAGTGCTGGTACTGCTTGCCTGTACTGCCGCATATACGGGATTTGCAAACTTTACGGGGATACTGATACCTCAGTTATTCCCTAAGATAATACTTACAGCCGGGCATTTTCTCGGCAGGAAAGGATAGACTTTAGTTATGAACGGATTGGGCGACGGTCCTAAGATAGTCTTTGAGATAGGACCTCTGATAATAACCGAAACAGTCGTTATGGGCTGGCTGATAATAGTCGTGGTCACTCTGCTTTGTCTGTGGCTGACCAAAGACCTGAAAAAGAAGCCCGAAAGCAAAAAACAGGTGGTGGCGGAGATGTTCGTCAACTTCGTCAACGGCATGGTAAGGCAGTCCATGGGCGAAAAGATGATGTACTACGCCCCCTATATAGGCACTCTGCTGGTATCCGCAGTGCTGGGCGCACTGATAAGCATGGTGGGTCTGAGATCAATGACGGCGGACATAAACGTTACAGCGGCATGGGCGATAGTCACATTCGCACTGATAACCTTCCACAAGATAAAGGCGAACGGCTTTGTCGGCTATCTTAAAGGCTTTGCAAAACCTGTAGCTTTCATACTGCCGCTGAACCTTATCAGTGAGATAGCTACTCCCGCTTCGATGGCGTTCCGTCTTTTCGGCAACGTGGCAGGCGGTATGGTAATAACAGGTCTGCTGTATTCCGCGCTGGGCAGCGCATCCGATGCTCTGCATCTGCATTTTGAGTTCGGTTCATGGGCGTTCAGTGTACTGCAGGTAGGTATACCCGCGGTGCTGAGTATCTATTTCGACCTCTTCTCGGGATGCATACAGGCATACATATTCTCCACGCTGACAATGGTTAACGTTGCGGCAGCGGCTGAGGAATAAGGAGAAGTTCATGGGCAGATATATGTCCTTCTGGAAATATGAGCCGGACGCTGTGCATAATGACGAGAACATTTATGCGCAGGCTTGTGAAGAAGTCGGAAATATCAGCGGATTGCAGACACTGCCGACGGCGGATATACTCGCTGAGATAAACAGGGTCTTTTCGGACTATGACAAGCTCGACGAGTACAATTACGAGAGCGGCAAGGGCGCGTTCACGGTGTCCGTCACCCCGCAGACAGTCACCTTTGACTGCGTATGGAGCATGGGCGGAGATGAACTGAACAAGCTCATAGATATAATGCTGGGGTTCGGATGTCCTTTCTACGACCCGCAGCTAAGTACCCGTTTTGACGAGGGCAAAAATTGTTAGTTGCGCAGTTTACTGCGAAAATATAAGTTATCAGAACTTTTGGAGGTTTTTATTATGTTAAGTGATAAGGCATTTGTATTAGGTTGTTCCGCACTGGGCGCAGGTCTGGCAATGATCGCCGGTATCGGACCCGGTATCGGCGAGGGCTACGCTGTCGGCAAGACCATCGAGTCCATCGCAAGACAGCCCGAAGCACAGGGCGACTGCACAAGAACCATGTTCATCGGTGTCGCAATGGCAGAGTCTACCGGTATCTACGCATTCGTTGTTGCACTGATACTCATGTTCGGCAACCCCTTCATCGGCAAGCTGTAATGATACGAACAGCAGTCTGATATAAGGGAGGTTTTGCATTATGATAATGGCGACGGGTGACGCTACCGATTTTCTGTCGGTAAATCTCACTACGATCATAGCTACATGGCTCAACCTGCTGATACTGTTCCTGGTGATGAAGCATTTCCTGTTCGACAAGGTGAACAAGGTCATGGAGGACAGGAAGAACGAGGTCGCTGAGACCTACAAAAAGGCGGACGAAGCTATGGAACGTGCCGAAAAGCTGGAGCAGGACTACGAGCAGCGCATAAGCGGAGCTAAGGAGGAGTCTGCAAAGATAATCCAGGCAGCTACCCGCAAGGCACAGAAGAGGAGCGACGAGATCATCGCTGATGCAAAGGTGGAGGCTAAGGGCATCACCGAGCAGGCGAGAAACGAGATCGAGCGCGAAAAGAAGATCGCAGTCAACAAGATCAAGGACGATATCACCGATATCGCTTTTCAGGCGGCACAGGCTGTTATTGAAAAGGATCTGAGCAGCGCTGACAACGAAAGACTGATCGGTGAGTTCATCGACAACGTGGGTGAAAGCTGATGGCTGAGACAGTTGGCAAGGTGTACAGCACCGCATTGTTCGAGCTGTGTACCGAGCAGGACAAGCTGGAAAAGGTGTTTGGCGATTACACCGAGTTTGAAGAGCTGATGAAGAACAAGGACTGCGCTGAATATCTGAGATTTCTGGCATCACCGCTCATATCGGGCAAAGAAAAGACCGAGAGCCTGAATGCTGTATTCGGCAATAAGATAGACGGTCTGCTGCTGGATTTTCTGTGCCTTACAGCCGAAAAGAACAGGGCAGATAAGCTGGACGAGATATACACTGAGTTCAGGCAGATGTACAACGACAAGCTGGGTCTGCTGGAAGTGACCGCAGTCACGGCACAGCCCCTCACGGCAGAGCTGAGAAAGCGCCTGACCGATAAACTGGGCAAGTCCACAGGCAGACGCATAGTGCTGACAGAACAGGTGGATAAGTCGATAATAGGCGGCATAATAGTCCGCTACGGCAACACCGAGCTGGATTCAAGCGTTAAGACAAGGCTCGATAAGCTGAAAGCGCAGATCACGAACACGATCGCATAAGCTATCGTTAGATCGCGTAAGTGAGCGTAAGATCGCGCAGTTTCATTTAAACATACGGAAGGGAACGGAAAATTATGAATTTACGTCCTGATGAGATAACAGGTCTGATAAAATCACAGATAAAGAACTACCGTACCAAGCTGGTGCTTGATGACGTGGGCACGGTATGTACGGTGGGCGACGGCATTTCAAGGGTCAACGGACTGGAGAAGTGTATGTCGGGCGAGCTGCTGGAATTTGAGAACGGCACTTACGGTATGGCGATGAACCTGGAACAGGATTTCGTCGGCTGCGTACTGCTGGGTTCCGAAGAAGGCATCAGAGAAGGCTCAAACGTCAAGAGAACGGGCAGGATAGTTTCCGTACCCGTAGGCGATGCGATGCTGGGCAGAGTAGTGAACGCACTGGGCGCTCCTATCGACGGCAAGGGCGCTGTGCTCACCACCGAGACAAGACCCGTTGAGAGCCCCGCATTCGGTATAATAACAAGAAAATCGGTAAGCAGGCCCCTCCAGACAGGTATCAAGGCTATCGACTCCATGATACCCGTAGGCAGAGGTCAGCGTGAACTTATAATAGGCGACAGACAGACAGGCAAGACCACTATCGCCCTGGATACGATAATCAATCAGAAGGGCAAGAACGTTATATGTATCTATGTCGCCATCGGTCAGAAGATATCCACCGTTGCAAACATAGTGGATACGCTGACAAAGAACGATGCTATGGATTATTCCATAGTCGTATCCGCAACTGCGTCGGAGATGGCGCCTTTGCAGTACATCGCACCTTATGCGGGCGTTGCGATGGCAGAGTATTTCATGTTACAGGGCAAGGATGTGCTTTGTGTATACGACGACCTTTCCAAGCACGCTGTGGCATACAGAACCATGTCGCTGCTGCTGAAAAGACCTACGGGCCGTGAAGCATATCCCGGCGACGTTTTCTACCTGCATTCAAGACTGCTGGAAAGAGCCTGCTGCCTGAATGAGGACAACGGCGGCGGTTCCATAACCGCACTGCCTATCATCGAGACACAGGCGGGCGACGTTTCGGCGTACATACCCACAAACGTTATTTCCATCACAGACGGTCAGATATTCCTGGAGACAGAGCTGTTCTTCTCGGGCGTAAGACCTGCCGTAAATCCCGGTATCTCGGTATCGCGTGTCGGCGGTTCGGCTCAGATAAAGGCTATGAAGAAGGTATCGGGTCCCTTGAAGCTGCTGTACTCGCAGTACAGAGAACTGCAGAGCTTCTCCCAGTTCGGCTCCGATCTCGACCAGGATACCAAGGACAGACTGGCACAGGGCGAGCGTATAGTTGAGGTACTGAAACAGTCGAAGAACTCCCCTGTTGACGTTGAGAAGCAGGTAGTGATAATCTACGCTGTTGTAAATAATTACCTTAAAAAGATACCCGTTGAGGACATACGCGAATACGAAAAGGATCTCTTCGTGTTCCTCGATGAGTCTCACCCCGATATACTCGCGTCCATAAGAGACACTAAGGAGCTTACCGCAGATAACGAGAAGGCGCTCAAGGAAGTGCTGAAAGAGTTTGCGGATAAGTTTATGCAGCATAAATAAGGAGAACGGCTTATGGCTAACATGAAGGACGTTAAGCGCCGTATAAAGAGCGTGGAAAGCACCATGCAGATAACAAAGGCGATGCAGCTGGTGGCGTCCTCGAAGATGAGGAAAGCCAAAGAACGCGCCGAAGCGGTACACCCGTTTTTTGAGGGCGTATTCCAGGTCATGGCGGATATATCCCGTGACCATGAGTTCACCTCGGTGTTCACAAAGAAAAAGTTCAAAAATTCGGTGCTGCTGATAGTTATCGCGGGCGACAGAGGTCTTGCGGGCGGATTCAACTCCAACGTGCTGAAACTTGCCAAAGCTAAGGCTGACGAGATAGCGGCAAGCGGCGGTGAAGCCGTTATAATGGCGATAGGCAAGAAGGCTGTGGAGTTTTTCGAGAAGCGCGATTATGATCTGATCGAAGGTTTCCCGCAGATAGCAGAAGGCATTGAACTGGTAGATACCATGATGATCGCTGACAAGGTCATCAAGAGATTTAAAACAGGCGATTTTGATGCGGTGGAGCTGGTATACACCACTTTCGTATCCGTCATGACACAGGAGCCCCAGCATCTGAGGATACTGCCTGTGGAAAACCTGGAATATCTTGGTACTAAGCACCCTATGACGATATACGACCCCTCTCCCGATGAGGTGTTTGACAGCCTGATACCCGAATATATGGGCGGTATGCTGTATTCCGCGATAGTGGACAGCTTTGCCTCCGAGCAGGCTGCAAGAAGAACGGCAATGGAGTCCGCCAGCGACAACGCCAGCGAGATGATCGACAAGCTGTCGCTGTTATACAACCGCGCAAGACAGGCACAGATCACTCAGGAGATCACCGAGATAAGCTCCGCGAGCCTTAATGATAATTCATAATTCATAATTCATAATTCATAATTCATAATTGCCCTCGGGCGGGCGGCTCTAACGGTGACTGCGTCGACCGTGTCCGCCTATTATCGGTTTGATAAGAAGGAAAGTTTTGTGTGACGGCGGGTCGGACGTTGAGATCCTGATAACATAATTATATAATTCATTTTTCGTATGACGGACTATGAGTTCGGAAAGGAAGTCAGTTAATGGAAAGCACTAACATAGGCAAGGTCGTGCAGATAGTCGGAGCTGTCGTTGATGTACGCTTCGACAAGGATAATATGCCGAACCTTCTGAATGCGCTTGAGATAGACAATAACGGCACCAAACTGGTGGTCGAGGTCGCACAGCACATCGGTGACGATGTGGTGAGATGTATCGCTATGTCCTCCACAGACGGTCTGGTCAGGGGCGTTGACGCTGTCGATACGGGCAGGGCTATATCGGTGCCCGTTGGCAGGGAGACTCTTTCGAGAATGTTCAACCTGCTGGGCGACCCTGTAGATAACCTCCCCGCACCCGAGACTGCGGAGCGCTGGGAGATACACCGCGAGCCCCCCTCCTACGAGGAACAGACAGCCGCTAACGAGATACTTGAAACCGGCATAAAGGTCATCGACCTGATCGCACCTTACCTCAAGGGCG
This sequence comes from uncultured Ruminococcus sp., assembly GCF_946187255.1. Lineage (GTDB taxonomy): Bacteria > Bacillota > Clostridia > Oscillospirales > Ruminococcaceae > Hominimerdicola. The sequence goes on along the minus strand of NZ_CAMHRZ010000066.1, from coordinate 4,664 downwards.
GTAAGATAGGACTGTTCGGCGGCGCGGGCGTTGGCAAAACGGTGCTTATTCAGGAGCTTATCAACAACGTTGCCAATCAGCACGGCGGTATCTCCGTATTCACAGGCGTTGGCGAGCGTACCCGTGAGGGCAACGACCTTTACTGGGAAATGAAGGAATCGGGAGTTATCGACAAGACTGTACTGGTATACGGTCAGATGAACGAACCGCCCGGAGCAAGAATGAGAGTAGGTCTTTCGGGACTGACTATGGCGGAGTATTTCCGTGATGTGGAAGGACAGGACGTTCTGCTCTTTATCGATAACATATTCAGATTTACACAGGCAGGCTCGGAGGTTTCCGCGCTGCTGGGACGTATGCCCTCAGCCGTTGGATATCAGCCCACACTGGCGACCGAGATGGGTGCTTTGCAGGAGAGGATAACCTCCACCAACAAGGGCTCCATCACCTCAGTACAGGCGGTATATGTTCCTGCGGACGACCTTACCGACCCCGCACCTGCGACTACGTTCGCGCACCTGGATGCTACCACCGTACTTTCAAGAAGCATAGCATCACTGGGTATATTCCCCGCAGTTGACCCGCTGGAGTCCACCTCCCGCATACTCACTCCCGAGATAGTGGGAAGCGAGCATTATCAGGTGGCAAGACAGGTACAGTCTATACTCCAGAGATATGTTGAGCTGCAGGATATCATCGCCATCATGGGTATGGACGAGCTTTCCGACGAGGACAAGCTGACGGTATCCCGTGCAAGAAAGATACAGCGTTTCCTGTCACAGCCTTTCTTTGTGGCTGAACAGTTCACAGGCTATCAGGGCAAGTATGTTCCGCTGAAAGAAACCATTCGCGGATTCAGGGAGATAATCGAGGGCAAGCACGACGATCTGCCCGAGAGTGCGTTCCTGTTTGTAGGCTCCATCGACGAAGCAGTGGAGAAGGCAAAGAAGTCCGCAAACGAAGAATAACGAAAGGCGGCAGCTATGGCAGTATTCAAATTGAGGGTACTCACCCCCGAGAAGATATTTTTTGAGGACGAGACCGAACAGCTCATCGCAAAAACGACTTCGGGATATGTGGGCATATTGAAGGGTCATGCGCCGTATGTGGCGAGCATCGTTCCATCGGAGATGAAGATCAAGATCGGCAGCGAGTTACGCAGTGCAGCAATATCCGACGGCATTGTTAAAGTATCTGAGGATGGTGCGGTAACAGTGCTTACTTCTGCGGTAGAGTGGTCGGATGAGATCGATGTGGCGCGTGCTGAGCGTTCAAAGGCAAGGGCTGAAAAGCAGCTGAAAGCCGAAACGAGCCGCACAGAGTTTGATCTTGCTGAAAGGCAGCTCAAAAGAGCAGTCAACCGAATCTCGGTGGCGAAGAAGAACTAGCTTATATAAATACAACGGCGGCAGGCTGATGCTTACCGCCGTTTTCTTTATCATGCAAACTGAAAGAGCGCGGACATTTTTACTGTCCGCGCTCTTTTATTTGTTATATCCGTGCTTTCAGACGTGAAGTATACACCATAGCCGGTATATCATTCCCTCTTGGTATACCCCGTAAGGTCGGGAACAGTTATCTCTGCTTCACCGGATATCGTATCGATGATCACCGTGGAAGGTGCCTCGTCATCCGTGTACTTGATGACCTTTTTCAGCACGCCGCCCTCAGAGATATAGGCAAAGTAGCTGGTGCTGCTGCCGGAGGTATTCTTATAGACCTCAGCCATGCCGCCCTCTGCTGCCTTCTGTCCGATATAGGTGTACTTCTCACCAAGTGTGAGAGAAACAATATTCGACTGTGACTGGGCTGCATTTTTCGTAACATTTGTCACCATATATTCCTTGGATACAAGGTTTATCTCGTAAAAGCTGCTGCCTGACGCGACATACTCATACTCATTCCACACACTGTCGCTGATATAGCCTGTCATCAGTGTCTTGAAATCATTGCCGTTCATCGAAACGTCCATTACAGAGGTGTTTTTGCCTTCCTCTGGCTGGGAGAGACGTATATGGAATACTCCGCTGTGCAGGAACTTGCGGGCTTCTCTTACAGCCCTGCCGCATTTTACGTCGCCCATGGGCGACTTGCCTTTTACCTGTGCTGCCGCCAGCGATACGTCCGAAACATTTACAGTATAATCGCCGTTAGTATCTGCCAGATAAGCGTTTTCGCCTTTGATCGAGGTCTTGCCCTTTACCTGTGCCGCTATCTGTACAACGTCTGAGATATCCACCTTGCCGTCGCCGTTGACATCGCCGTTCACCTGCATGGTGAGCCCCCGGGTTATAGTTGAGTAATTGTCATTATCAGCACAAGCGGGTACTGCGCAAATCGATGCCGCAGCAAAAAGCGCCGCAGCTGCTGTTGTCACTTTCTTGATATTCATATCATACTGCCTTTCATAATTATTATTTACTTATTCTTCGGGATCTGTTTCCCTGTCACTGCCTGTAAGATCGCCTATCCCCGTGATGCTGAACGTGATTTCAAGGCTGTTCCAGAAATCAAAGGACTCCACATCGATCGCCGCATCATTTGCGGTGCGTGTCAGCAGATTGGCTATCTCTATGCGATAGCAGTTATCCTCCTCATCAAGATTGCCATAGCGTATCTTGCTCGGGTCAAATTGTATCTCATAGCCGTCAGCCTTTATGCTTTCGACTGTGACCTCGATATTATCGCCCCTGAATTTACCCTTGACCTTCTTGTTGATATTGGGAGCGTCGCCGTCTTCCAGGAAGCCTTCCAGCTCGCTGCCGTCAGCACCCAGTGTGCCGTCGAGAAGTCCCGTGATATCAACGCACATTATGGTACAGCCTTCGGGAGAGCGCAAGTACCTTTCACCGCCCCAGTACTCATCGTATACAAGGCTGGGATTTGCACCCGTATCATCAGGTGAAGTGATACTTTCGCGGGTGATGCTTACGCTGTAGGTGCCGTCCCCGACGATATCCGCATCAATGCCGTAGGAAGGCACACCGTGATATCCCTGACCGTTCCAGTTGCCCCAGTTCATATTCTTATCGGCAAATATCAGGTATGCATCGCAGCCCTCAAAGGTCTCATCCGCGCCATCGGGATCGTAGGGCAGGCTCTTGATGCCCTTGACATGGGCAGCTATCGCGGAAACATCCGTTACATTGACCTTGCCGTCAAAATTCACATCGGCGTAGGGAAGACTTGCGGTATCCAGTTTTTTCTTATTTTTAACATGAGCCGCGATCATGGAAACATCGGTGATGGTTACAGCACCGTCGCCATTGAGATCGCCCCTTTTGCCCATATCGGCAAAGGCTGTTATACAGCTCGATAATATCACGCCTGCGGCAGCTATCGAAATGATCTTTTTGTACATAGTTATTGACCTCCCGGACTTTGATACGGACACTTTGTTTTCAGCGTCCGCATTATACATAAATTATACAACAAAGCAAAGCCGTTGTCAACCATACGAGGGCTAACAATATCAGTCAATCCCCTGTCCTTTGACAGCCTCGGTAAGATCCACCTTGTTCTCCATGATATCCTCACCCTTGCCCGTAAAGCGGTCAACGTAGTACCACGTCGCAGTGGAGGAATGACCATCCAGCACATCATAGAGGTGTATACAGATACGGTCATCGCCCGCCGCCTGGAAAGCCTCCGCAAATTCGGGCTCGTAGTGATCCTCGCTGTTCATGCGGTAATACTCTTTTCCCAGTTCCGCAAGGGTATCATTGGTATAGAACTTGAAATCATCAAGGGAGATATTGCCCATATACTCAAGCTTCTCCTCACCGCCTGTCACCGTGTAGTTCAGCATCACGCTGTCACCTTTAGCCTCTGCGGAAGCCAGCATTTCGGGGTCGGTGCCGAATCTCTTGTAGAATTTGCCGCCGTCCATGCGGTAGCTGAACTCTCTGCTGAAACCGTCCGACTGCCATACCTGTATGCCCGTGCCGTCGGTGTTGAACTGGTAATAGCTGTCAGCGCCCTCTCCCGTTGACCACCATACACCCGGTGCAAAGCCTGTCTCCTTTGTGAAATGCACCTCATTACCTTCCCTGCCGTCGTCGTCCAGCCCTCCGGGAAAGCTGTCTGCTTCGCTGCTGTCGTCACTTGCGGTACTGTCATCACCTGCTGCGCTGTCGGGCACTTCGTCGATACTCTCCGCACTGCTTTCAGCCGCACTTTCTTCCTCTGAGGTATCTTCGGAGCTTTCGTCCTTTTCTTCCGCAGTGCTTTCATCGGGCGATGAGGTCTCTGCCGCCGACTCAGCGGCTATGCTGTCCGCTCCCTTTGAAGCAGGCTCATTCACGGCACCGCAGCCCGCAAGCAGCAATGCCGCGATAACTGCTGTAATGTATATTTGTTTCATGATATCCATCTCCGTTCCTTAAATATGCATCTATCTTTATAATTATAACTCATATAGTCAAAAAAAGCTACACCATAACAGATGAGTTCGGATGTAGAAATTTTAATATGATATTTAGTGATCGTGTACAAAAATAATTATATAAAAGCTGTGAGAGCCGAGTATATCAGAACGCGCTGTTACGCGCTGTTTTTGAGTTTATCACATATAACAAATATATCTTTTGTTATTGGAAATTAATATTTAATTTGCAAATTTTCTGTTGACAAATCAAAGAAAATCGTGTATCATTATATGATAT
>NZ_CAMHRZ010000065.1 GCF_946187255.1 uncultured Ruminococcus sp. | reverse complement strand
ACCGATGATATCAACATCAAGGGCGAGCTGACAAGGCGCTATAACGTGCTGACGAGAGAAACTCTCGCACACAACAGCAATGCTGCCGATACCAGCAGCATGGTCGAAAAGAAGAACTTCGAGAGCGAATACCTTTTCAAGGATGAGTTCGACTCCCTCGACCAGAAGAGCACCCTGAAAAAGGTGAACGTAAAGGAAGATTTTGGTATAGCCTACAGGCAGCTGAGTTCCCTTTACTACAAGCGTATCGCTGAAAACGGCAAGGTGCCCGATGTTGTATCTCTGTTCGAGATATGGGGCATTGACAAGGACTCAGTAACGGACGACCCCGCAAAGAGCAGGGTGTATACCATGATCAAGAGCTACTGGGACGACCCGAAGAACGATATCACCAAAGGACTGAGCGTGCCCATAGGTATGAACGAGCACGGTGTGACCTATCTGGATATGCACCAGAACGGCGACGGACCTCACGGGCTGGTGGCGGGTACTACCGGTTCGGGTAAGTCCGAAACTCTGATAACCTACGTTATCGGATGCTGCATGAAGTACCGTCCCGAAGAACTTAACTTCATGCTGGTGGATATGAAAGGCGGCGGTTTCTCCGACAGACTGGGCAACCTGCCGCATCTGGTGGGCGCTGTTACCAATACCACAGGTGAGGCTGAGGGTATAGCCCCGGAGTATATGCTCAAACGTTTCCTGGAGACCCTGAACGCCGAGATAAAAAGGCGTGAGGTGGTACTGAAGGAACTGGATACAGATAATATCGACTCCTATATGAGGACCCGCAAAACAGTGCTCAAATACCGTGAGCAGATACTGAGCGGTGAGAAGACCCTCACGGAGATCAAAAAGGAATTTATCAACAAGGATAACAGGATAAAAGCCTGCGACCCCGAAAGCCCCGAGCCCAAGCCGCTTTCGCACCTGCTGCTGATAGTGGACGAGTTCACGGAGCTGAAAAGATTTTCCAGCGAGAGCAATGATATCGACTTTATCAAGGATATCACCACCATTGCACGAGTGGGCAGAACGCTGGGATTTCATATCATACTGGTGTCGCAGAATATCGAGGGCGCCATAACAGAGGATATCCGTGTAAACTCAAAGGCGAGGATATGCCTTAAAGTTGCCACAAAGAGTGCTTCAAAGGATATGATAGGCACTCCCGATGCGGCGGCTGCCACTATGCCGGGTCACGGCAGAGCCTACATACTTGTGGGAACGGGAAGCAGATATGAGTACTTCCAGTCCGCATACACAGGCGCCAACAGGAACCTTTCCATAAAGGGCGACGTTAAGGTGACGATGATACCCGAATGCGGTCCTTTTGACGAAGGCTTCTACAATTCCAAGAGCGACAATGTAAGAATGGCAAAGCAGAACAAGAACGTCAATGAAGACGATAACCAGCTGAATTATATCATAAATACGATAAATGCGCTGAAGGACGGCTACGAGCCTTCGATACAGCTGTTCCTCAACCCGCTCAAGGCTGACGTTGAGTCGGTGATGGACAAGACCGAATGGGAGGGTTTGTGACAGATGACTGAAAGCATTATTATGCAGCTGGGAAAGTACGACGTTCCCATATTGCAGAAGCAGCCCGACTTTGAGGTGGATCTGCTGCGCTCCAACGTGCTGATATTCGGCTCGCCCCAGAGCGGCAAGACCAATCTTATAAGGCTGATGATAAATATTCTCCACAAGAAGATGAATGCGGAGAATGAGCAGATATTCATACTCGACTTCGGCGGGGCACTGGCTGAATACCAGGCTATGCCGCTGGTGTCGGCGTATTTTGACAACTCCAATGAGGAGTACGTCAAGCGTGTATTCAAGATACTTGAAACAAAGCTGAAAGAGAATACAAGAGTATTGCAGGGCGTGGGCTTCGCTTCAAAAAAGGCGGGTCAGCCCAGACATATAACATTTTTTATAGACAACTTCAATTCCTTCCTGGATGAGCCGCGCTATCAGAGTTATCAGGAGAAGTTCGCAAGGCTTTGCCGTGACGGGCTCTCCAAGGGCATATCCGTAGTGGTGACGGCATCGGAAAACAAGGGTATGAGTTCCTATATAAACAATCTGGGGCAGAAGATAGCGCTGAACCTTTCGGATGACAGGTACTCGGATGTCTTCGGTTCAAAGGTGTCGAGTATAGGAAATATTCCCGGAAGAGGATTTGCAAATATTACCATGAGGCTGCGCGAAAAAGACCGCAGGGGCAAGTACTACGAGATAACGGGTACATACAATATCAACGCCCCCTACGAGATACACTGCAGCTTTGCGGAGGATATAAACAAGGGAGATTTCAAGCGCAATCTGCACAAGAAGTTTGCCTACGACGATACCAATGAGGTATTTGAGCGTCAGGTGGAAAAGTACAAGATCTTCCCGCAGGAATTCGGCATGATGGAGTACTACCGGCTGCTGGACGGCGAAGGCGATATACGCGAGCCCGACTATGAATCGGCAGTTGGACTTGACTATGTGGACTTCAAGCCTGTAGTGGTGAACTTCAGGGAGTCACGCTTCCTTGCGGTTTATGCCAAGAGGAATTCGGGACAGGATCAGCTGCTGGCAAGGATGGTCAACAGCCTGATGATGCACAAGAACCGCAAGCTGGTGCTGTTTGATGACGGACGAAATCAGCTGAAACCGCTGAAAGAGAAGTACCCCGATGCGGAGTATATCTCGGCGTATATATCCAGGAGCGTGCTGGAGAAAGAGGAAGAGAAAAAGCCCGAGCCCGAACTGACCGCTGCGGCGGCGATGATGGGCAGGACGATGAAGACTTCGGCAGGCAACGGATTTTTCGGGGGCAAGGCAGAACCTCTGCCGCCGCCCACAGTGGAGATACCCAAGCCGAAGATACCGCAGGGCTCAAAGCTCTCACCCATGCAGCAGCTGATAAGGTATATACACGAGGAATGTGTGGATGTGGGCAACTATGCGAGTATGCTGTATACGGGCAAGGAGTATATGTCGGTGCTGGAAAGGAACCCGAACGTACCCATAGGCTGCCTTGATACAGCCCCCGACCCGACGGTATTCGTACTGCACAGCAAGCTGATATACAGCTCGGTGCGTGAGAACAAGCAGTTCCTTGAATATGTGATGCCGATACTCTCGGATATCGCAGAGGAGAGAGATTATATATTCATCTTTTCGGATGTCAAGAAAATGTCCGATATCGAGATGAACGACAAGTTCAACACATTGGTACACACCGCTTTCGTGCTGGACAATATAGCCGAGTTCGTATCGGAAAGAGGTCAGAAGACCATTTTCGGAGACCTTGACGTAAAGCTGCTGAAAGCGGATTACGCCGCCTGTGAAAAGGGCGACGGATATTATTACGACGTGGAGGCGGACAGCCTCAAAAAGTTTAAGATGATACAAGAGGAGGATTTCTGATGGCAGACAATTTCACAGTTGACGACAGCGTATTCATTAAGGTGGACACAGCAAAGATAACCGCTTTTCTGACAAAGGCACCCACGCTCGTTGAGGAATTTGAGAATATCAAGAAAGATTTTGAAAAGATAAACAGCGATATCCTCGGCGAGTGGCAGGGCGAAGGCGCAGACGAGTACAAGTACGAGACAGACCATATACTTGAAAAGATAGGCGACCTTGCCGCAACTATCAAGGAGATCACCGAAGGCACCCTCACAAGTGTCAGAGATGAGTTTGTAAAGCAGGATACCGAGATAGGCAACTACAACAGAAAGATGGCAAACGACGAGGAGTGATCCCGTTATGGCTAACGGTTTTGTAAACAGTACGGACGAGTCCCGCGAGGAAGATATTAAAGCGGAAGAGGAAAGCAGGGCGAATACTGCCCTGCTGAGAAAAAAGTCAGGAGCAGAGCAGAAGGTCGAGGAAAAATTCCGGGTGAAGATATTCGATCTGCTCGGACTGATAGACGAAGACTGATCGGATAAGGAGCAGCACAGCTTTATGCAGATACACGGAACAAAATTCACATATATGATAGATACCAGCTATCAGGATCTATACAGATACGGTGACGGGTTCATCGCAAGAGGTACCGAGAGTATCGTATACAAAGGGATCAGAGTGGCTGAGAGTATCTCAAATGAAAATATCCGCATGAGCTGTGTTCTCAAATTCAAGCGCAGAGGATCTGAGGACAGGATCCTCAGGCGTTTCAAGAGCAAGGATCTTAAAATATTCAACGACCTTCAGGGCTGCCGATCGGTGGTAAGGATATACGACCTGATAGAGGATATAGGTGATTTCTCTATCAAGTTTGAACACGTTGCTGAGGGCGAGGAGATATTCTATATCGACCGTCACGGCTTTTTCTGCGTGGTGGAGGAATTTATCGAGGGAAAAACGCTGGAGGAGTTCTGCCTGGAATACGGCGACTATCCTCTGGTGACAAGGACAAAGCTGGAAGTTACCGGCTATTACGATTACAGCCATGAAAACAAGCTGAGGACAGAGCGCTATGTCATGGACAATGACTTCTGTCTGCGCTTTCAGGCGGTGATATATAATTTCGCGCTGAAGCTGTGCGATGTGCTGGAGTATATGCACAGAAACAGGATACTGCACATGGACATCAAGCCCGATAATATCATGATAACCAATGCGGGTGACGAGGTGGTGCTCATCGACTTCGGCAGAGCGAATTATATGGATTACGGAAAGGATTATGTCACGGTGCATTTCGGGAGCGAGAGCCCCGAAGAGTACGGTACGGTAGGTTATGCCGCACCTGAGGCGTATAATCTTGAAAAGGTAAAATATGCGGAATTTTCTTCCGCTAATATCAATGATGATGTGGAAGACGGCTGCCGTCTTACAGTCGAGAGCGACATCTTCTCGCTGGGTGCGACTATATGGGAATGTCTCAATATATTCGTGCTGTATATGCACAACCCCGTGTATCAGAAGAAGTTCTCGAACGGCTATCATTATCAGCGTTTCTTCGATACAAAGGAGATGCTGAACGAGGAAGCCTACTGTAACCGCGATCTTTCGCTGGCATCGGTGCATTACTACGAAAAGCTGGAGCAGATAATCACAAAGGCTACCAGATCAAGGACGGCGGATTTCTTCGACAAGAAGAACAAGAATTATTACCACAACTACGAACAACTTAAAAATGATCTCATGGATGCCAAGGAGCGTTCACCTGCGGTGCTGAGGACCGATGATATAAGGGTGCGCAACTCCTTTACGGTAAGTGCGGTATTTCTGGGACTGCTGGCAACACTGCTGTGCTTTCTGGGATTTCTGTACTTCTTCGGCGGATACTTTGCTGAGCGTAAGATAGATACCATCATGGCGAACTATCAGGTGTCAAAGCACGACGCTTTGAGACGTGCGGCAGAGGAACAGATGAAATCGACGGGTGAAGACGGCAAAAAGTCGATATACGACAGGATATATAAATTTTATTATAACGAAAACGGCAGCAAGGATATAAGAAGCATCAGTGAGGAGGAAGCTGAGGATCTGGCGCAGCTGCTTGAACTCATCCCCGATGAGACATATTCCAGGAGGCGCTTTGACAAGATGCTCGCAAATACCGACAGACAGGTGCTGATGGACTTTGCTGAATATACCGCAACTGCGGATCTGAGCATAAAGGACGACAGCAAGTGCATAAGCTATGAGCTGCTGGAGAAGATCTATGAATCGAAGCAGCCGCGATATGCCAATGACTGCTATGAAGTGCTCAAAAAATACGGTGACAGGTCGGAGTACAGAAATCTGCTGGTATATCTCGCAAAGCAGCTGAATACCGATCAGAAGATAGACAAGATCGTCGAAAAGCAGAAGGGCGACGAGATCGATGCCATTACAAGGCGTGAGATCAAGGATTACCTTGACAGCTTTGAAAACTGACGGGAAAGGGTGGCAGACTTGTTATCAAAGATAAAGGAATTGCTGGCGGCATATTTCAGGCTGGGCTGGAAACCCTTCTTGATGACGTTCGCAGCGTCACTGGTACTGCTGGCAGCAGGTCTCGGGCTGTTACAGCTGACAGGAGAGCTGGAGCATTTCATAAATGACTGGGACATAAGGTATAACTCCGCAGCGCTGGTGCTGATGGTAAAGCTGTTCATCGGCGCAGTGGTGGCATTTTTCATATACGCTGTATACATAGGCGTAAAAAAGTACAGGAGATATTCATTCTTCGGCAAGCCCTATAAGAAGGGAAGTTCCTACAGGGCGCTTGCGGGGATGTTGGATGAAAAAGATGATGAGAATGCTGATGACAGCAGGCTCAATACATAGAGAAAGAGGGATATGAGTATGACTATCGCTAAGCGAGTTCTATCGATGGCGGCAGCATTGACGATGATGGCGAACGGCAGTTTCCCGCTGGATGTGCGGTCATCGCTGCTGAGCTACGACATCGGTGAAATGATGCTTTACCAAAGCAGGCTGCCGGATGAGGACGAAGATCCGACGAGGGGTGAGGACGATGAGCCCACCGAGCCTGAGGAGATAACCACAGATGAACCGGTAACGTATCCGTCGCTGGAAGTCAATGTACCGAATAACCCAAACTGGGTGAACGAGCTGAAAGACTGGAATATCGAGACAGAAGAGGGCGCTCAGATATATTTCAGGATGTCGGACGAGCCTTTTGATGCGAATACGGATGTCGATAACAGGCCCGGTTGGCAGAGTTTCTGGGGCATCGACGCAATCCAGCCGGGAGACCACTATGTGCGCTTCTATGCGGTATGGAATAATGACTGGAACACGGCGACGGCGGGTAAGCTGATACACTATCGACTCGATAAGACGCCGCCTGAGTATTTCAGGCTGATAAACGAAGAGAATACAGCAAATATAATAAACGAGCAGCTGATCAGGGATAATCTATCGGGTATATTCGAGGTGTACTGCTCTCCGAAGCCCTGTGAGGATTACGCTCAGGCTAAGGAATTAGGCATAAAGGTACCGCTCAAGCGTGTCGAGGGTGGATGTAATATCTCTATCCCTCCTGTAATAAACGGGAGGAGCATAGAGGGCAAGTCGGTATATGTCTATGCCTTTGATATGGCGCTGAATATGAAAGATGCATATATCAAGGCGGATGATGTGGACGTTCCGACGATGGAACAGCTGGGTGTTGTCAATATCAACGAGGGCGATGAAAGATCCGCAATAACACAGGAGTACGGGAAAGGTAAGAAGAAGACTAAATACACCTATGTCAGCGGCAATAGCTATCTGAAGCTGAAGATCACTGATAAAAACCGTGAGGACTGCAGCGTAACAGTGATCTACAACCAAAAAACTGGTGATCACGCGGATTTCTCGCTGAAAGATGTAAAGGCACCCGATGGCATAACGCCCGAAAAGGATGTTGTGTACATACCTTTCTCAGAGATGAAGCTGGCTGATAATAAAGCCTATAAATTCTCACTTCAGGTAAAGGATTCCGTGCATACCATCTCACAGGTAGTTGATGATACCTTCTATTACTCAACGTCAGCTCCAAAGGCAACGGTAACTGTTCCCAACACGCATATCAAAAAGAAGGATTATGCGACAAAGCCGGGACTTGACAGCGATTATGATGCATACCTGTACGAGAAAGGCGAAGACGGCAACAAGATCAATATCAAACTGACTGATGGAGTGGGTATCGAGAAGTTTGACATAACGATCAAAAGAGGCGACAAGATAGTATGCTCCTATGACAAAGACTATATGAAGGAAGAGTCTGAGGGCGATGATACCACCACCGCCGATGAGACCGCCGATCGTCTCAGTCCGTGCAAAGAGTTCATTACGGGCGATATCGATCTTGACAAGGACGGCGAGTATACAGCCGAAATAAATGTGTACGATCTCGAGGGCAATATCAGTAAATACAATTATCACTTTGCGGTAGATACCACTGCGCCCGTGATCAAAAACAATAGCTATTCCTCCGCCACTGCACTGAATTTTACCAAATACGGTATATTCTTCAAGGACAGGATGGAACTTAAAGTAATAGCGCTGGATGATGTCAGCGGCATCAATGACGGCGATATAAAGCTGCATATCACCGATGCTGACGGCAACAAGAAAACGTACAATGCAAATGCTTCCAAGGATGAAAAGGACAAGGGCAAGGGCATATTTGTGTTTGATACGGTGAGCGCAGATACGGACGGCGATGCTTATATCACGATAAAAGACAAGCTGGGCAATGAAAGGAAATACTATTTCTGCACAGTGGATGAAAACGGCAAAGAGCTGACAGGTTCAAGGCTCACCACTAAGAAAAATACAGTAAGGATCGTGGTCGATAATAAAAAACCCCAGTTCGTGATCCATGCGAAGGGAAAGAACAGGACGGTGATCAAAGACAAAAACGGCAACGAGAGGCTTTTCTTAGGGTTCGGAGATGACTTTGCTTTCACCTACTCCCTGAGTGATGACAAGGGTCTTGATCATATCAAGGCAAGTTTAAACAAGATCAATGATAAGGGCAAAGAAGAACCGCTCGATGGTAAATCGGCTGAAAAGTACTATCTGGAAGGCGATGATCCCTGCGTTGCGGACGGTATGGATACTCCTATTCCTATAAAGATACCGTCAAATCTTTCCTCAGGCAAATATTCTGTCAATACGGAAGTGACCGATCTTGCAGGCAATATCAGCAAGAAGCCAAAGGAAGGTTTTGAGGATTATCCCTATTTCTACGTTGACAAGGACGCACCCACGATCACCGATCTGAGATACACTGTGGAAGAAGGCGCTCTCAGATATACAAAGCTGGGCATCTTCGGCAGACAGACGCTGGCGATATCCATGATAGTTAAGGACAACGTTGACGGCAGCGGTGTTGCAAGTGCTGAACTTTACTGGAACAAAAACAGATACACAGCCACCAAAACAGACAATGCTGACGAGCTGATATTCAAAGGCATCAAGCCCGACGGCATCGGCGTTCCCTATGTGGTAGTAAAGGACTATCTCGGCAACGAGAACCACTACTATTTCACTATAAATACCATCAAAAATGATGATAAGCAAATTGGCGAGCTCATAATTGAGAAAGCCGATGAAGCCGATAAGTGGATATCCCTGATACTTGAAGATGACGCTCCCTTTGTTGACATCTTCGTTGATGCTCCTACTGATTACTACATAGTAAACGGCAAGAAATGGTATTCCGAGAAGGTACACTATAAGATAGTCGGCTACGATAGGGGCACCGTAAGATCGGGTCTGAGGACTGTAAAGGTCCAGAGCGAGACTACAGGTGAGGATCTCCACACGGCGAACTCCTATAAGAATTTCAGCTTTGAAAAGGAACCCTATGTGAAGTACGTTGCGGAGTACGGATACGATATCGAAAAGGAAGGCCACTACAAGCTGAAAGCTATCGTAGAGGACAACTCAGGAAACTCCAGCAACAAGACAGAGGAATTCTTTATCGATATGCAGCGTCCCGAGATAACCGCATTCGTTATCGAAGGAAACAGAGAGAACGAACCCTTTGATCATGAAGATACCTACGGCTACTTCTTCAAGGATGACGCAACTGTAAGAGTATATGTAAGAGATCCCGGTTCTTCTTCGGGCATCGCACAGATAGTGATGTATACTCAGGAGAAGGGCAAGGAGGAGTATTCAAAGATATTCACCGCAACTATGATAGAGCGTGACGACGACGGCCGTCAGTATGCGGAGATAGAGATACCTAAGGGCTTCAAGGGACATATCGCGGCACAGGTAACGGATAATGTTGGACACCGCTCCGACAAGCTGGCACCTGACGGCACCGTTATCGAGGACGGTTCGCTCCATTCCGAGCACGCTTCCATCACCATCGAGCCGAGAGGCACAGAGGTGAACGGACTTTACAATCACGCACTTACCCTTGACGTAACAGTAAGGGATACCTTCTCAGGTATATCCGATATAAGCTGGTCTATCGAGAAGGACAACAAGAGCGGCGATATGAAGACCGCATTGGATGGTTCCATCAACAGCAGTTCAGATGTGGGCTTGCAGGTGGTAAGTACCGATGCGAACCTGATAACGGAAGTAAAATTCCAGATAGTTGTGGAGAGCGACGCGAACGATAACCATGTTAACATCTCCATGACCGACAACGCAGGCAACAGCATCAATGCGGAGGGCGTATACTCCATCGACCTCACACCGCCTGTGATAACCACAACACTGGGCAACGGAAAGTCCAACAACCAGATGTATTATGACGGCGACCAGACGGTCAACATCACGATACTTGAAAGAAACTTCAACCCCGACGACGCAAAGGTATATGTAAACGGCGAGCTGACAGGCGTATCATGGGGAACAGGCGGCGGCGAAGGCAACAACACTGCCCACACCACATCTGTATCCATCGGCAAAGACGGTGATTATTCCGTAAACGTGGATTATACCGACATGGCAGGCAACGGCGGCACCTTTGACCCCGGTCAGCATTTCATCGTTGACAAGACCGTACCTGTGATCACCACAAACTTTGCGGATTTCAAGACAGGTACTCCCGATGATGTCAGCGGCAGCACAGAGCTTTACCTCAATAACGAGGGCAGCAAGACAGCGGCTTTTGAGGTAACAGTGACCGAGAAGAACTTTGAAGAGAGCGACCTGAACTTAAAGGTATCGGGCAGAGCCGCAGGCAGCCCCCACAAGGATGGCAGTGCGGACGACTGGTTCACAGTCAGCCCCGAACTTATCTGGAAGCATGACACAGCAAAGGATACTCACAAGCTGACATTCAGGCTTGAAGAGGACGGCGTGTACAAGATCGAGATCAACCCCGTTGACCGTGCAGGCAATGCGGGCACGATGGAGGAAGGCTCCGAGCCCAAGACAGATATCTTTGAGGTAGATACCACAGCACCTGCGCTCAACGCCCGCAATGAGGGCGATTACGCAAAGCTGACGGATGACAGGCTCAACGCACTGGCAGTATACGACCTTGACAGATTACAGGACGAGGCTCCTTTCGTGGAGTTTGCGGACACCAATATCTACAGGCTGGAATACGAGCTGACCACATTCAGACCCATGTATACCGACGGCAGAGAGATCGGTGAGATCACACCCGATTCGGCTAAGTCGAAGACCAACGATACCGAGTACGAAAAGGACAAGTGCCTGACGATAAACAAGGTAGAAAAGGCGGAAGAGCAGGATACCATAAGGTACACTCTCCCCGAATTCGAGATGGACGGCGTATACTCCGTAAAGCTGTACGCTGTTGATCTGGCAGGCAACAAGAGCGAACTCAGCGACAATACCTATGTGCGCATACTCAACACTCCGCTGCTGGCATACATCGAAAACAGCAGCAGCGTGAGCAACACAGGCTGGTATTCCTTTGAAGATGAGGAGTACGGTCCCATATCCAAGCAGCCGGGAAGCTTTGAGGATCTGGATATAGTAATGTTCTCAAAGACAGGCACATCACCCAAGATACTCCTTGTAAACAAGGATACCGAAGAGGAAATGGATACGGGCGTTACATCCGAGAGCGTGGATATCTCCGATAACGAGATGTACATGATACAGGCTTGCAGGTACAGCCTGCCGGGTGAATACTTCGCAAGGAACTTCACCGAGGACGTTGATACCAAGCTGTATCTCAGGGCTGAGAACGAGGGCGAGTATATTGATCTTGGTGAGATGTACATAGACAACACCAAGCCTGTATGTTCTGTTCCCGATTACCTGAAAAACTGGGGCTGGCTCAGAGGTTCGGGCGACAAGACTATAACCTTCACGGGTATTAGTGAGGTTCTGGACGAGACCGATACAGTGGTATACATCAACGGTAAGGAGATCTCCGCAGACGGCAAGTCGGTCGAGATCGACGGCAAGCGCGTCAATGTGGCATACAACGTGAAGAATGACGAGCTTAACGTGACACTGCCTACAGGTACATATTCCATAGGTGCCAAGCTGGTGGATAAGGCGGGCAATATGAGGATAATCACCGAAGTAGACCACTTTGAGGTCGGCAACACAAGAATATGGCTGATCATTTCTGCCATAGCTACCTTACTTACTGTGGTACTCATAATCGCAGCCGTAAGCAGAAGCAAGCGCCACGCTAAAGGCAAATAAATAAACCCAAAGAGGACAGTACATTCAGTGCTGTCCTCTTTTGATTGCCTGCGTACATATCAATATCGGGACAATGCAAAAAAAGACAGCCGCTAAAAAGCAGCTGTCTAAAATTATCTTAAAACATATTGATCGTCAGTCTCCGCTCACATTGGTCAGCTTGTACAGCTTGCGGAACTCTGTGGGGGTGCAGCCTTTTATCTCGCGGAACACGCGGTTGAAGGTAGTCAGGCTGGAAAAGCCCACCTGCATGGCTGCTTCGGTAACAGAGATATTCTCGTCCAGCAGCAGCATCTCTGCCGCCTTTATGCGCCTGTGGTTGAGGAAGCTGATGAACGTGGTGCGGCTGTACTTCTTGAAGATACGCGAGAAATGGTACTTGCTGTATCCCGCCATCTTCGCCAGGTCATCGAGAGTGATGTTGTACATATAGTTCTGCTCGATGTATTTGATGATACTGCCGAATTTTTCCATATACTTCTCATCATCGTACTTCACCGCACTGATCTGGTTCTCCTTGATCCTTGCGAGCAGTGTGAGCAGCTTTATGTAGATGTATACCTCAGAGAGCACATCGAAATTGCTGTACAGCGTATATATCTCCGTGATGAGATTGCCCAGGGAGATACGCAGCTCCTCATCGTAATTGCTGCCGATCATCACGGGCGATTTGAGCACCGAATACAGATCGTAAAGGGCAGGGTTGGAGCTTATGCTGCGGTTGTCAAAAAGCATTATGAGACGTCTGCCGGGCTGTGCCTTCATGGCGTGGAGAGTACCCGCAGGTACTATAAGTATATCTCTCTCATGAAGCTCATAAGCCTTGCCGTCACATATCATCGTGTAGCCGTTGGTCAGCGGCATGACGATCTCAATGGCGTTATGCCAGTGGATAGGATAATCCTCGTTGTCTACGTTGTCGTAAATGAGCACACTTCGGTTCTCAATGTAGTCAACAGTTTCAAAATCACCGTCAAGATGAACAATCATATCATATTTCCCCCGTTTGATGGCACCGCACTGCCCCATAAGGGCTGATGCCGTGAATATACAGTATACGGCGATATTTTCGGGACATACAGCGCCCTGTGCAGCAGTAAATATGCCGTTTACTATAACAGACCGATTTTGTCCTGTACACCTTATTGAAGACAAAAAATTGCTATACCCTAAACTACATTATAACACAATCCCTCGCAATTTTCAATATAATATGCAAAGATTTTTAGAAAATTACACAATTTTTTAAATCTAACTACGCAATATTTGTATTTGATAACGCAAGAAATGATTTGCAAAAAGGCATTGGATAGTGTATAATCAAGACACTCGGATAAGTTTTGTTTCGGGGTATTCGGCGCCAAAATGCCAAAAACAGTGCCGGATGAACAGATATCAATGAGATCTTCGGAGGTACTGATATGAGCGTTAAGATCACGGTAAAAGAGTATAAGAGCTTCGGAAAATGCGTCTTTATGGAAAATGATGCCTGCGCCGTTGCGGTAACGGTGGATTTCGGACCCAGAGTGATATACTTTGCACTCAACGGCAGAGAGAATGTCATGCTGGAGGACGAAGAGGGCAGCTTTACCCTTGATGTTGAGGGCTACGGCACCTGGCGCAACAGAGGCGGTCACAGACTGTGGGTGGCTCCCGAACTTGTACCCGAGACTTACAGCCCCGATAATGCACCTGTGGGTTTTACACATAAAAACGGCGAGAATACAGTGACCTTCTGCCCGCCTGCAACGCCCTTTGGCAAGCAGCTGGAAACAGAGATCACCCTTGATGACGAAAAGCCGATAGTAACTGTGACACAGCGCATAAAAAATATCAGCGACAAGGAAGCTGATTTCGCACTGTGGTCCATAACGGGACTCACAGCGGGCGGCACTGCGGTGATACCCATGTGTACGAGAAAGTCGGGCTATCGTCCCAACAGGGTTATGAGCCTGTGGGATTATTCCGATATATACGACCCC
>NZ_CAMHRZ010000064.1 GCF_946187255.1 uncultured Ruminococcus sp. | reverse complement strand
GGGGAAGACCCTGTGTGATATCTTCTGCCGATGCGATACCGCCCGTATGGAAGGTTCTCATGGTCAGCTGTGTACCGGGCTCACCGATGGACTGTGCGGAGATTACGCCGACAGCTTCACCGACCTGTACCACGCTGCCGTTAGCCAGGTTAGCGCCGTAGCACTTAGCACATACACCGTTTCTTGCCTTGCACTGCAGTACCGATCTGATCTGGATAGAGGTCTTGCCCTCTTCTTCCAGTGCAGCCACGATCTTAGCCGCGTCATGCTCGCTTATCAGCTTATCCTTGGAGCAGATCATCTCGCCTGTCTTGGGATCCTTGAGGGACTCAACAAGGTATCTGCCCACAAGTCTCTCACTCAGAGGCTCGATCATCTCGTTGCCGTTCTTGATGTCGAATATCTCGATACCTACGGTAGTACCGCAGTCCTTATGTCTTATGATAACGTCCTGAGATACGTCAACAAGACGTCTTGTCAGGTATCCCGAGTCAGCGGTACGCAGAGCGGTATCAGCCAGACCCTTACGAGCGCCTCGGGAGGATATGAAGTATTCCAGAATGTTCAGACCCTCACGGTAGTTAGCCCTGATAGGCATCTCTATCGTGGAACCCGAAGTATTTGCGATCAGTCCGCGCATACCCGCCAGCTGTCTGATCTGGTTGATCGAACCACGGGCACCGGAGTCAGCCATCATGTGGATAGGATTGTGCTCGGTATCATAACTTGCTTTCAGTGCATCAGTTACCTTATCGGTAGCAGCGTTCCATATCTCGATGAACTTCTTGGACTTCTCTTCTCTGGAGATATAACCTCTCTTATACTGCTTATCTACCTTTTCTACCAGTGCGTCAGCTTCTGCCAGGATATCCTTCTTGGAAGCGGGTATATCCGCATCGCATACCGCAACGGTGATGGCAGACTTGGTGGAATACTTATAGCCCAGAGCCTTGATATTATCCAGCACCTCGGAGGTGGTGGTAGTACCGTGTCTCTGTATGCATCTGTCGATGATATCACCCAGCTGTTTCTTCTTAACGAGGAAGTTTACTTCCAGGTCGAACTGTCTCTCGGAGCTGGTCCTGTCAACATATCCCAGATTCTGGGGGATTATGGAGTTGAAGATAAGTCTGCCGACAGTAGCGTCGATTATCTTTGATACGGTCTTTTCACCGATCTGACGGGTGATCCTTACCTTGATAGCGGCATGGAGGGTAACGTCGTGGTTGTCGTAAGCCATGATAGCTTCGTTGACATCCCTGAATACCTTGCCTTCACCCGGCTCGCCTGTCTTCTGGAGAGTGAGGTAGTAGGAACCCAGCAGCATATCCTGCGAAGGTACAGCCACAGGACGTCCGTCCGAGGGCTTCAGCAGGTTGTTTGCAGCCAGCATGAGGAATCTTGCCTCAGCCTGTGCCTCAACGGAGATAGGCAGATGCACCGCCATCTGGTCGCCGTCGAAGTCCGCATTGAACGCGGTACATACCAGCGGGTGGAGCTTGATAGCTCTGCCCTCTACGAGTATAGGCTCGAATGCCTGGATACCCAGACGGTGCAGTGTAGGCGCACGGTTCAGCATAACAGGGTGACCCTGTATAACGTTCTCCAGAGCATCCCATACCTCGGGCTTTGCTCTTTCAACAGCCTTTCTCGCGCTCTTGATATTTATCTGGGGATTGGTATCAACCAGTCTCTTCATTACGAAGGGCTTGAACAGCTCCAGTGCCATCTCCTTGGGCAGACCGCACTGATACATCTTCAGCTCGGGGCCAACGACGATAACGGAACGTCCTGAGTAGTCAACACGCTTACCCAGCAGGTTCTGACGGAAACGTCCCTGCTTACCTTTAAGCATATCCGAAAGGGACTTGAACGCTCTGTTATTGGGACCTGTTACAGGTCTGCCGTGACGACCGTTGTCGATCAGTGCGTCAACAGCTTCCTGCAGCATTCTCTTCTCGTTTCTTACGATGATATCGGGAGCTTCCAGCTCCAGCATCCTTTTCAGACGGTTATTTCTGTTGATAACTCTTCTGTAAAGGTCATTCAGGTCGGAGGTAGCGTATCTGCCGCCGTCCAGCATTACCATAGGTCTGATATCGGGGGGGATAACGGGGACAACGTCCAGTATCATCCATTCGGGTCTGTTGCCCGAAGTCCTGAATGCTTCCACGATCTCCAGCCTTTTCAGCAGCTTGATCTTCTTCTGACCCTGGGGCTGTTCTTTCAGCTGTTCTTTCAGCTTTGCAGACTCAACCTCCAGGTCTATCTCTTCCAGCAGTGCCTTGATAGCTTCAGCGCCCATGCCTGCCTTGAAGTCATTCTCGTCATACTTTACCAGCAGGTCATTATACTCCTGCTCGGTGAGCAGCTTGCCTCTTTCCAGCTCGGTATTGCCGGGGTCGATAACGACATACTTTGTGAAATAAAGCACTTCTTCCAGTCTCTTCTGGGAGATCTCCAGCATCTGACCGATGCGGGAGGGTGTGCCCTTGAAATACCAGATATGCGATACGGGAGCAGCCAGCTCGATGTGACCCATTCTCTCACGTCTGACCTTGGCTCTTGTTACCTCAACGCCGCAGCGCTCGCAGATCTTGCCTTTGAAGCGTATCTTCTTGTACTTACCGCAGTGACACTCCCAGTCCTTGTGGGGTCCGAATATCCTTTCGCAGAAAAGACCGTCCTTTTCGGGCTTCTGTGTACGGTAGTTTATAGTTTCGGGTCTTGTTACCTCGCCGTAAGACCATTCTCTGATCTTATCGGGGGATGCAAGGCCGATCTTTATCGATTCAAACACATTAAAATCCAACAGTGATACCCCTTCCTTTAGAAGTCGCGGACAGCGGGCTGCATACAGTACAGCGCCCGCAAATCACGCTTTTGTTATTGGTACTTTGTTTACTCAAACAGGTCGTCGTCGTCCTCTACGTCACCTGTGTAGCTGTCGTGGAGATAATCGTCATCATCATCCTCACCGTCGCCGTAGTCGTAGTCATCACCGTTGCTGCTGCCGTAATCGTCCAGATCACCGCGGTCCAGCTCGGAAGTGCCGTCTTCATCCTCTGCACCGAAGCCCTCACCGAAATCGTCGCTCTCTGCGGACATCTTGGTGTTGTCATCAGCGTAATGTGTGGGGATGAGATCGTCGTCGTCATCGAATTTCTGTTTGAGGTCGATCTCCTCGTTGTTGATATTGAGTACCTTGATATCAAGACACAGCGACTGCAGTTCCTTGATAAGTACCTTGAATGCTTCGGGGACACCGGGATTGGGAACGTTCTGACCCTTTACGATAGCCTCGTAGGTCTTTACACGTCCGTTCAGGTCGTCCGACTTCACAGTCAGTATCTCCTGAAGTGTATAAGCAGCGCCGTAAGCTTCCAGCGCCCAAACTTCCATCTCACCGAAACGCTGGCCGCCGAACTGTGCCTTACCGCCGAGAGGCTGCTGTGTTACCAGTGAGTAAGGACCTACGGAACGTGCGTGTATCTTATCATCGACCAGGTGGTGGAGCTTGAGGTAGTACATATAACCTACGGTAACGCGGTTATCGAACTTCTCGCCTGTTCTGCCGTCGTATACGGTGAACTTGCCGTCCTCGCTCATGCTGAGGGCGTTGGGGTTGATGACCTCGTCCATGGGGTGTATCTCGAAGTCGTCATCCTTATGCTCCAGATAGTTCTGCTGAGCCATCTTGAAGCACTCACGGATATCAGCCTCGTGTGCGCCGTCGAATACGGGGGTCATTATCTTCCAGCCAAGTGCCTTGGCAGCCATACCCAGATGAACTTCCAGTACCTGACCGATATTCATACGCGAAGGAACGCCCAGGGGGTTCAGACAGATATCCAGCGGAGTACCGTCCTCCAGGAAAGGCATATCCTCCTGCGGGAGTATTCTCGAAACGACACCCTTATTACCGTGACGACCCGCCATCTTATCGCCCACAGAGATCTTTCTCTTCTGTGCGATATAGCATCTTACCAGCATATTTACTCCGGGAGAAAGCTCATCGCAGTTCTCTCTGGTAAATACTCTTACTTCTATAATAGTACCTGCTTCGCCGTGAGGCACCTTCAGGGAGTTGTCCCTCACTTCTCTTGCCTTCTCACCGAAGATGGCTCTCAGCAGTCTCTCTTCGGCAGTCAGCTCGGTCTCGCCCTTAGGAGTAACTTTACCTACCAGTATATCGCCCGAGCGTACCTCTGCGCCTATCCTGATGATACCGTTCTCGTCCAGATCTTTCAGTGCATCATCACCGACGTTGGGTATATCTCTTGTGATCTCCTCGGGTCCGAGCTTGGTATCTCTTGCTTCGGTCTCGAGATCCTCTATATGAATAGAGGTATATTTATCCTGCTTTACCAGGTTCTCGTTCAGCAGAACTGCGTCCTCGTAGTTGTAGCCCTCCCATGTCATGAAGCCTATGAGTGCGTTCTTACCGAGTGAGAGCTCACCGTTGGATATAGCGGGGCCGTCACCGATGATCTGGTGAGCCTCGATGCGCTCGCCCTTGTCAACGATAGGACGCTGGTTGGTGCAGGTGCCTGCGTTGGATCTCTTGAACTTGGTCAGCTCATAGGTACGCATATTGCCGTCGTCCTCGCGAACAACGATCTTGTCTGCGTCAACGCTCTCTACAACGCCCGCATTCTTGGATACGACTGCAACGCCCGAGTCGATACAAGCCTTGTATTCCATACCGGTACCAACGATAGGAGACTCGGTCTTCAGCAGCGGCACAGCCTGCCTCTGCATGTTCGATCCCATCAGCGCACGGTTCGCGTCATCGTTCTCGAGGAAGGGTATGCAGGCGGTAGCGACGGAAACGACCATCTTAGGAGATACGTCCATGAAGTCGATCTTCTCGCGCTCGATCTCCAGGATCTGATCTCTGTATCTGCCGTTTACCTTGGGTCTTGCGAACTTGTGATCCTCGGTAAGGGGTTCGTTCGCCTGTGCCACCATGAAGTTATCCTCCACATCGGCAGTCATATATACTACCTCGCTGGTGACAACGCCTGTCTCCTTATCCACTCTTCTGTAAGGAGCCTCGATAAAGCCGTACTTGTTTATCCTTGCGAATGATGCCAGATAGGAGATCAGACCGATGTTAGGACCTTCGGGGGTCTCTATGGGGCACATTCTGCCGTAGTGTGTATAATGAACGTCGCGGACCTCAAATCCGGCTCTGTCTCTCGACAGACCTCCGGGACCGAGGGCGGACAGTCTTCTCTTGTGAGTAAGCTCTGCCAGAGGGTTGTTCTGATCCATGAACTGTGACAGAGGAGAAGAACCGAAGAACTCTCTGATAGCCGCAGTGATGGGTCTTATATTTATCAGCGCAGTGGGGGTTATTACCTCGCTGTCCTGCGACTGTATATTCATCCTTTCGCGGATGACTCTTTCCATTCTGGTGAAGCCGATGCGGAACTGGTTCTGGAGCAGCTCGCCTACCGAACGGATACGTCTGTTGCCCAGGTGGTCGATATCATCCACAGTACCTACACCGTCGCAGAGGTTCAGGAAATAGGATACGGTAGCTACGATATCATCGATGATGATATGCTTGGGTACCAGCTCATCAGCTCTTGTCCTGATGGTCTCCTTCAGCTCTTCCTCATCGTCGGTGCTCTCCAGTATCTCTTTGAGTACGGAGAAGCATACCTTCTCGTTTATGCCGCACTCTTCGGGATCGAAGTCAACATAAGCGCTCATATCTACCATACCGCTGCCTATGATCTTGACTTCCTTGTCCACCATTCTGGTAATGGTCTCGCCTGTGGGAGCAGTCTCGTACTCCTTTACCTCAACGGTAACGAATGCCTCCTTAACGCCCGCAGTCTCGATCTCCATAGCCTTCTCGTAGCTGATGAGATCGCCTTCCTCAGCCAGCACTTCGCCTGTCATGGGTGCGATAACGGGTCTGGTCAGCTTGTGGCCTACAAGTCTGGAGCCTACGCCCAGCTTCTTGTTATACTTGTATCTGCCGAAACGTGACAGATCGTATCTCTTTGCATCGAAGAACAGATTGTTCAGATGTGTCTCGGAGGACTCCACCGTAGGAGGCTCGCCCGGACGCAGCTTCTGGTATACCTGCAGCAGCGCTTCCTCGCGGTTGGCGGTCTGATCCTTCTGCATGATGGTCTGGGTCAGTCTCTCGTCAACGCCGAAGGTAGCCTCGATCTGGTCATTGGTGCCGAAGCCCAGTGCGCGGATAAAGGTGGTTATCGGTATCTTTCTGTTCTTATCTATACGGACATAAACGACATCGTTCGAGTCCATCTCGTATTCGAGCCATGCACCTCTGTTGGGTATTACGGTCGTCTTGAACAGATCCTTACCGGTCTTGTCCTTGTCGAATGCATAGTACACGCCCGGCGAACGTACCAGCTGAGATACTATAACACGCTCTGCGCCGTTGATGACGAAGGTGCCGCTGTCGGTCATCTTGGGGAATTCGCCCATAAAGACCTCAGACTCCTTGATCTCTCCCGTTGTGAGGTTGTTCAGTCTTGCTGTCACCCTCAGCGGAACGGCATACGTTGCATCTCTCGCCTTGCACTCTGCGATCGTGTACTTCGACTTCTCATCAAAGCGGTGTCCCACGAAGGTCAGCTCCAGATTACCGTTGTAATCTGTGATCGACGAAATATCTCTGAAGACCTCATTCAAGCCCTCGTTCAAAAACCAGTTGTACGAGTTCTTCTGTACCTCGATGAGGTTAGGCATCTCCAGGACTTCGTTGATCTTGGCAAAGCTCTTTCTGGTATTCTTACCAAGTCTCACGTCCTTGACATTAACCATAGGCTCGATCACTCCTTAATTTATTTTGGATACTTTGTGAACTTTCTGTGATGCATCCTTTCGGTGTCCTCTTGACAAGCACCCGCCGAACGCTTCACGAAGCGGTTTTCAGCCCATTTTTAGCGACTTTTCAGCGATTGAACGGGCGTAAAAATCCATTATGATACAGTATCAAATTATATCACATACTGCAACCCTTGTCAAGACTTTTACGCCCTCAGCATTATTCGTATTTTCATTTTCGCCGCTTTTAACAAAAACCTTCGGGGCGCACCCGAGAAAGTTTTACAATGACCATTCATGCAAAATACGGTAAACTTTTTGTTAACATTACCATTATGTTCCTTTCGAGAGTATCCTACTCCGTCCAGTACTTTCTGTCCAGTCCTCTGTACTCCACCGACTGAAGAACGTGTTTTTTCTTTATCACTTCCGAGCCTTCCATATCCGCCACCGTCCTTGACAGCTTCATCAGCTTGTCGTAGGCGCGTCCCGAAAGCCCGAGAGTATCGAACACCTTTCCCAGCGCCTCCCTTGCAGCGTCCTCCATCGGGCAGAATTCGTGCAGCTTATCGGGAGTTATCCGCGCATTGCAGGTGATGGTCGTCCCCTTGAAGCGCTGAGTCTGTATGTCCCTTGCCCGCTGTACTCTTTCGCGTATGGCGGCGGAGGGTTCTTCCTTTTCGGTGCCCGCCAGATCACTGAACACCACAGGTGCCACCTCGATATGCATATCGAACCTGTCCAGCAAGGGTCCGCTTATCTTGTTGAGGTAGTTCACCACCTGCTTGTGCGAGCATATACATTTCCTCGTGGGGTGCCTGAAATATCCGCAGGGACAGGGGTTCATGGCGGCTATCAGCATGAAGGAGCTGGGGTAGGTTATGGTGCCGAAAGCGCGGGATATGGTCACCTGCTGATCCTCCATCGGCTGACGCAGTATTTCCAGCGAAGCGCGGGAGAATTCCGCCATCTCATCAAGAAACAGAAGACCGTTGTGAGCGAGTGATATCTCACCCGGCTTGGGCACGCTGCCGCCGCCCGCAAGTCCCGCAGTGGATACGGTATGGTGGGGCGAACGGAAAGGTCTTACGGTTATCAGCGGTGCATCGCTGTTTATATGCCCCGCCACCGAATGTATCTTCGTGGTCTCTATCGACTCCTCAAAGGTCATGGCGGGCAGTATGGAAGGCATACGCTTTGCCAGCATGGATTTGCCCGAACCGGGAGGTCCCACCATCAGCACGTTGTGCCCGCCTGCCGCAGCCACTTCAAGACAGTGCTTCGCCGTCGTCTGACCGCGTACATCCGCAAAATCCAGATCACCGAAATAGCTGATACTATCGGGCTTGTAGGGCTCCGCAGGGACTATCTCCGCCCTGCCCGTAAGGTGGAAGACCAGCTCTCCCAGCGTGCTTACACCGCGGCACTCTATGCCCTCCACCACCGATGCTTCCCGCAGGTTTGGAAGCGGCACGAACACCTTTTCCATGCCTATCTCCCTGGCAGTTATCACCATTGGCAGCACGCCCTTTACGGCGCGTATCTCTCCGCTGAGCGCCACTTCGCCAATGAACACCGACTTCTGCATATACTCATCGTTTGAAACGCCCAGCGTCCTCATCAGCGCCACAGCTATGGCGAGATCGTGTACCGCACCTGTCTTTTTGACGTCCGCGGGTGCCAGATTTACCAGTACTCTCGCAGAGGGGAAAGCCACCCCGCTGCTCCTGAAAGCCGAACGTATCCTCTCACGGCTCTCCCGCACTGCCACATCCGCCAGCCCGACTATCTCAAAATCCTCAACACCGTCGGAGCATTCTATCTCCACCGTCACAGGGAACGCATTCAGCCCCAGCAGACCCATGCTGTTTATCCGTGCATACATCAGCCCTCACCCCGTCATTCGGCTGTCACACCGTCATAGAAAGCCAGTACATCCTCGTATACCTCTTCCCTGTTCAGCTCGTTTATCAGCTCGTGTCTTGCGCCGTTGTATATCTTCATCTCGGCATCGCAGTCATAAAGGCGCAGCTTGTTGTATATCTTCAGCACACCTCTGCCGCAGTCGCCCACAGCGTCCTTGCTGCCCGCGATGATGTATGTGGGCAGCTCCTTCGGGTACTCCTCGAACCACTTGTTCCTGTTGACGTAGTAATTCACTCCCACCAGGTTTTCAAAGCCGTTCACGGTGAACTTGAATGTGCAGTAGGGATCCTGCATATACTTTATCACTTCGTCCGCATCGCGGTTGAGCCAGCCGCCGCCGTCCCTGCCTGCCTTTGTGTTGTATATGCCGTACTCTCCGAACATAGCCTTGTCGGTAACGGGCGGTCTGAAACGGCTGCCCTTGACGGCTTTGATACCCTGCAAATAGAGAAGCAGCTGCGGTTCAGTACCCAGCAGTGCCCCTGTGCCGCTGTACACCACCCCGTCCAGTTCATCGGGATAAGAGGTGACATAAGCTCTTCCCAGCAGGCTGCCCATGCTGTGGGCGAACATGAAGTAAGGCAGGTCGGGATACTCCTTCTTCATTATGCGGGTAAGCCTGTGCATATCCGCAACGCAGTGCTGCCAGCCGTTCTTCTCCGAGATATAGCCCAGTTCCTCATTGCGGGCAGGATCGATGACACCATCCTTTTCCTCCGCCAGTTTAGCGGCTGTCATGCCGTGTCCCAGATGGTCGTTGCCCACCACAAGATAGCCGTTATCGTTGAGCCATCTCGCAAAGGAACGGTAGCGGCGCACATACTCGCACATACCGTGTGCCAGCTGTATGACCGCCTTAGGCTTCAGGTCCTTCTTGGTGTATATCTCATAATAGATCTGCTTTCCCTTATCACTGGAAGGGAAATATCTTTTCTCGGTAATGTATTCACTGTTTGACATAGTTTGTACCTCCTTACGGTCAGTTATATATTTATCAGTCTCTTTAGAGCCTGCTGTGTCCTTTCCTTTTGGAAAAAGTATTCTTCACAGGGATTGCGCAGAGAATGCTGCAATGCGTCCGCATCTTTGATGATCTCATCAAAGGCATCTCCTGTCACATCCTTGTCGCTGTGATTGTATATACCGCTGTATATCAGCCGTTTATCTTCATCGCTGAGACCTCGGATACCCGAAAGTATCTCGTTCACCGCATAATCCGCACATTTATGAGCGTGATCCTCGTTATCATCATCGGGACAGATATAGCAGTAAAGATCGTGGAGAATGCCCGCGATCTCCGCAAGTTCCGCCGTTTCACGGGAATAGCCCTGTTTGATGGCGATAGCCGCCGCCATAAGCCCGACACCGTAAAGGTGGACATACGCACAGCGCTTTTGTTCTTCGTCCTTAATCTCTTTTAAAAGCGTATCGACTCTCTCGCGGACTTTGTCTATCCTTGTGTACTGCCGCCCGTACTGTTCCGACATTTTTTGTCCCTCCCCGACAGATCGGTTTAAGTTTTAAATATATCCGCGTTCAGCTACTTTCCACGGAGAGTTTTCATCTTCTCTCACCATAAATGCCCATATATGCTCCCTGCCGTGTATACCGATGTTTGCGCCCTCACAGCCGTAGTTGTACTCCGTAAATCCTACCACCATGCGGCAGTTGTCGGGATAGTCGGGGTATTCTGCTTCAAGATAGTCCTGAAAGCTGCTGTCGTACTCTGCATCAAGCACAGTGAACTTTAAGCTGTTTGCGTCTTCAGCCAGTACATCTGCCGCCGACCTCATATCCTCATCGGTAAACCAGGAGGGTATATCCCCTTTTATCTCCAGTTCTTTAACGATACTGCCCGGCATGACCCCTATATCGCGGTATGTTCTGACCGCATTTACCGTATTTATCACAAGCGCAATGACAAGCATCAGTATGATAGGAGAAGCAATGACCAGCGTCATTGTCAGGAACCTGCGCGTTGCCTTGACGGCTGTGATATTCTCAGGCTGTTTCATTCGTCCTCTTCCCGCTCTTTGTCAAAGTCCTCATAGACGTTTTCTTCCGCAGTACAGCTGTCTTTTCCGAGTATAACCACGTTGCCCGTACTGCTGATGAGCTTTTCGCCGCCTTCGGTGAACACAAATTCACAGCCCTCGGCAATATCTTTGGTGTATCTCTTCTCTCCCGTTTCAGCGGAGTATACATCAAGGAAATACGCGGAAATATCGCCCTCTCTGTCAAACCTGAAGCCCACGCAGGCTATGCAGTCGTACTTTTTCACATAACCCATATCGGTGTAATGCTCACCCTCTGCGTTTTCGGTGGTCCAGAGTTCCTCACCCGCAAGGGAATGACAGCGCAGTCCTCCGCCGAACAGCGAACTGTACACTCTGCCGCCCCCCGAACAGAAGAAAAGCAGATTTCTTCCCACTGCCGCAACAGCGCCGTCCTCCCACCTGAGAGCACCTTTTTTGTCCATCTTTATCTCATTCCCGCTGTCGGGGAACAGCTTTTCCACGCCCTTTTCGGTGGATATTATACTGCCGTCTTCAAGGGAAAGGGTATACAGAACCGATGAAGCGTTTATGGCATAAAGCACCTTGTCATCGGCACTGAAAAACAGCCGCTGTATCTTCTTGACCTCTTTCGTGTTCCACAGGGCTTTGCCGCTTTCCACATCGTAAAGCGTTATGCCGAACCTGCCGAAAGCCGCCGCCGCGAATATCTTACCGCTGTCGGATATGCACATCCTGTCTCCGCCGAAATCCAGCTTTGTATCGTATTCTCCCAGCTTTTCGCCCGTCACGGAGTCGAAGGCTGCGACCTTTTTCTCAAATTCCGCCGCAAGAAAGTATCTGCCGCTGTTTGAAGCCTTCATTTGTCTTATAAACATTTCGTTCTCTCCTTTGTCTTGATATGGTCATAAGTTCACTATAATTATACCACAATTATTTCCAATAATCAAGCAGTTTACTTAAAGAAATTTGTTCAATTTTCAAAAATCGGCGGTGTAAACGTTTATGATTGTTAAAAAACGTGTATCCCCCTTGAAAAATAATTTAAATATGGTATAATATATAGTGTAACTGCGCATTCTTCAATGTGCGGCGTACAGTATGATATATTATGAAATCCCATTCCGCTTTCGGAAAATAAACTGATGAGGTGATACTTATGAGCAAAGAACAGGAACTCTATGAGCTGTGGTGCGAAAAGGCTGTCGAAGATCCCGATCTCGCTGAGGAGCTGAAAAGCATAAAGGGCGACGATGAAGCCATTCTCGACCGTTTCTACAGAGATCTCGAATTCGGCACAGGCGGTCTGCGCGGCGTTATCGGCGCGGGCGCTTACAGACTGAATATCTATACCATAAGGAGAGCTACACAGGGTCTCGCAGACTACGTCAACAAGACCTATAAGAACGCAAAGGTAGCTATTTCCTACGATTCAAGAATAAAGTCCGATGTATTCGCAAAGGCTACCGCAGCTGTTATGGCTGCCAACGGCATAAAGGCGTACATCTACACCGAGCTTATGCCTACTCCCTGCCTTTCCTGGGCAGTAAGAGAGCTGGGCTGTCAGGCAGGCGTTATGGTAACAGCTTCCCACAACCCCGCAAAGTACAACGGCTACAAGGTATACGGTGAAGACGGCTGTCAGATGACTATCGACGCTGCAAATGCAGTTACCGAGATGATCGAGGCTGTGGATATGTTCGGCGGCGCAAAGGTCATCGATTTTGAAGAGGGTCTGAAAAGCGGCATGATCGAGTATATCGGTCAGGACGTTATCGATAAGTATCTCGACAAGGTAGCTGAACAGGGCATACATACCGACCTTGTGGCAGACAGCGGTCTGAAGGTGGTATATACTCCCCTCAACGGCACAGGCAACAAGCCCGTAAGAGCTATACTGAAGAGGATCGGCATCAAGGAAGTAACAGTAGTTCCCGAGCAGGAGAACCCTGACGGCAACTTCCCCACCTGCCCCTTCCCGAACCCCGAGATCAAGGAGGCACTTGCAAAGGGACTGGAGCTTTGCGAGACTGTAAAGCCCGACCTTCTGCTGGCGACCGACCCTGACTGCGACCGTGTGGGCATCGCTGTTCCCGCACCCGACGGCAGCTATGTACTGTTCTCGGGCAACGAGGTAGGAGCTATGCTGATGAAGTACGTTTGCCAGGAGAGGACTGCGCTGGGCACCATGCCCGAAAGACCCGTGGCTGTAAAGACCATAGTTTCCACTGATATATGCAGGAAGATAGCTGAGGAATACAACGTTGAGCTGAGGAACGTACTGACAGGCTTCAAGTTCATCGGTGAGCAGATAGGCTTCCTTGAGAAGGACAACGAAGCTGACAGATACATCTTCGGTTTTGAGGAGAGCTACGGTTATCTGGCAGGCTCTTATGTAAGAGACAAGGACGCTGTTGTAGCATCGATGCTGATATGCGAGATGGCAGCATTCTACCGCACCAAGGGCATCACACTTCTTCAGGCGAGGGAGGAGCTTTACAAGCAGTACGGCAACTATCTCCACAGCCAGGAATCCTTCCAGTGCGAGGGTGCCAGCGGCATGGAGAAGATGAAGGAGATCATGGCAGGTCTGAGGAACAATGGCCCCAAGGAGATCGGCGGACTGAAAGTCACCACTTTTGCTGACTACAAGGCATCCGAGCAGACTGACCTTGCTACAGGCGAGAAGACTGCAATTACTCTGCCCAAATCTGACGTACTTGATTTCGAGCTGGAGCAGGGTGCGAGCGTCATCATAAGACCTTCCGGCACAGAGCCCAAGATCAAGGCATACTACACTGCCATCGGCGAGACAAGAGCCGATGCAGAGAAGACCGAAGCTGCTTTGAAAGCGGATTTCAAGAAGATACTTGGTTTCTGATATCAGCCTGATCACGCTGATCATGATCACGCTGATCATATAGAAATTTATAGCCATAGTATCCCCGGTGTTGAGTCGGGGGTGCTATGGCTTTTTGCATAGAAGAACTACAGGGCGCGGAAGCAAACGAGCGCCTAAAGCAAAACTACGCCGTGAACCAAAGCGCGCGGTCAAGCCTCGCGCCAGCAGGCTTGCGGAGTTTGAGGCAGAGCCTCAATCACCAAGGCACGAAACCAAAATACACAGCAAATGATAAAAGCAAAACAAAGTGCGTTCGATAAGCATAGCAACCTACCGCCCAAAGAAAGCGCGGGCGGTCACAAAATGACCCGCGTCTGCAAAAGCAATATACCCCCACAAACTCACCTGCGTGCTACACCGCCCGCGCTGAGCTCAACGGCGCCAGCTCGTTGAGCTCTCGACCCGAAGAATGAGGGGCGACAACCCGCTGTCCGTCACAAGAGAACGGAAAATGCTGAATGACATTGCTGTGTGTGTTTACTGGTGGCTTACAATCTGCCGCTGACCCTATCACGGTTACTTCCTGCTTTTATCGCAAGAGAGTGATGAACGACCGCTCGGAGACGCTTCGCTGTCCTCGCTGGAAGACGCGCGG
>NZ_CAMHRZ010000063.1 GCF_946187255.1 uncultured Ruminococcus sp. | reverse complement strand
ATTTTGTACAATAAAAGAAAGATAGCCAAAGCGAAAAAATTAGCAAGGAAAATAGGTGTATTGAAATTGCCTAATAAAAATATGAATAATATTGAGTATAAAAATACCTTAAATACCTTATCTAACTCGGATAGGAACAAAGAATATTTTTCTAAAAATATCGCTTTAATAGAAAGGAAATATCTTACATAACAAAATATCGCTCTGCTATATCACCGATAAGTATCGCAGATATGAAGAAAAAACAATATTATTCATGTCTGAATGAAGGACAAATTATTCCCCGAATAGGCTTGATAATGCAAAAATGCGGTCAAAAAGGGGCGTTTTTTACTTGTTCGTAGAATATTTGTTTTAAATTTTGTTCATAATCACGAAAAGTTTTTTTGATAATACTATTGCTATTTTGACAGAAATAATATATAATTATGTTATGCGGTTGTTGGTTTTTGTGTATATTTACTACCGAAAACTTCCGTTGAAAAATACAGACGTTAGTCACAGATAGGAGCGAATCACATTGAAAAAGTTTGACAGTACAAAGATCAAGAATATAGCCATTGCGGGTCACGCCGGTTCGGGCAAGACTTCACTGACAGAGGCTTTGTTATATAAGAGCGGAACAGTTGACAGACTGGGCAAGGTGCTGGACGGCACTACTGTCTCCGACTATACCGCCGACGAGATCAAAAGAAAATGCTCGGTATACACCTCTCTTGCTGTTATGGAAACAGGCGACCTCAAGGTGAACCTGCTGGATACACCCGGTCTGTTCGATTATGAGAGCGGCATGGTGGAAGGCATCTATGCCAGCGGCTGTGTTATGATAACCGTATCCGCTAAGTCGGGCGTAAAGGTGGGCACCCACAAGGCTTATGAGTGCGCAAAGAAGTTCAACAAGCCCACAATGTTCGTAGTTACCAAGATCGACGATGAGAACGCTAACTTCAACAACGTATTCACTCAGCTGAAGAGCGAGTTCGGACCTACCGTTTGCCCCGTTGTTGTACCCGTTATCGCGGACAGGAAGATAGTATCCTACATCAACCTTATCGAGATGAAGGCATACAAGTACGAGAACGGCAAGGCTGTTGAGACAGATATGCCTACCGCTGAGGTATCCGAGAAGATGGAATACCGTATCGATGGTCTGATCGAGGCTGTATCCGAAGCCGTTGCAGAGACCGATGAGGAACTGATGGATAAGTTCTTCTCGGGCGAGGCATTCACCCAGAAGGAACTGATAGACGGTATCCACAAGGGCATGAATGCGGGCGTTATCACTCCCGTTACCTGCGTATCCTCCGCTGATCTTTCGGGCGTTGATATGCTGCTGAAGGAGATCGACCTTCTGCTGCCTCCTCCCTCCGAGAAGGATGCTATGGTGGGCGAGACCCCTGACGGCGATTCCGTTGAGGTAGAGTGCAAGGAAAGCGATCCCATGACCGCTTTCGTATTCAAGACCATTGCCGATCCCTTTGTTGGCAAGATGTCCTTTATCAAGGTATTCTCGGGCGTACTCAAGCCTAATATGGAGATCGTAAACGCTACAACAGGTTCCACCGAGAAGGTTGGCAAGCTGATGACTCTGGTCGGCAAGAAGCAGATAGAGATCACCGAAGCAGGCGCAGGCGATATCGTTGTTGCCAGCAAGATGAACGTTAACACAAATGATACTATCTGCGACAGCAGCAGAGTAGTAAAGTTTGATGCCATAGAGTTCCCGAAGCCTTGCTACAGAATGGCTGTAAAGGCTAAAAAGCAGGGCGAGGAGAGCAAGATCTCCGCAGCTATCGCAAGACTGCTGGAGGAAGATCTCACTCTCAGCTATGAGTTGGATCCTTCGACCAACGAGATGATACTCTCTACACTGGGCGGACTCCACCTTGATTCCGTACAGGGCAGATTAAAGAGCGATTTCGGCGTTGATATGGACGTTGTAGCTCCCAAGATCAGCTACCGCGAGACTATCCGCAAGAAGGTAAAGGTTCAGGGCAGACACAAGAAGCAGTCGGGCGGTCACGGTCAGTACGGCGATGTATGGATAGAATTCGAGCCTTGTGTATCCGATGAACTGATATTTGAGGAGAAGGTATTCGGCGGTGCTGTGCCCAAGAACTTCTTCCCCGCAGTTGAAAAGGGCTTGCAGGAAAGCGTCAAGAAGGGCGTGCTGGCAGGCTTCCCCGTTGTAGGTCTTAAGGCTATACTGGTGGATGGTTCCTACCACCCCGTTGACTCTTCGGAAATGGCGTTCAAGATGGCAGCTTCCATTGCATACAAGGAAGGTCTGCGTCAGGCTGAGCCTATACTGCTTGAACCTATCGGTGCGCTGAACGTTATCGTTCCCGATGATAATACAGGCGATATGATGGGTGAGCTCAACAAGCGCCGCGGCAGAGTTCTCGGCATGAACCCCACAGAAAAGCACGGTCTGACCGAGATAGTTGCTGAGGTTCCTATGGCAGAGATGCAGGACTTCACCCTGACCCTCAGACAGATGACACAGGGCAGAGGTTCCTTCACATTCGAGAAGGTAAGATACGAGCCGCTGCCTGCTAACCTGGTGGCAGACGTTATTGCAAAGAATGCAGTGACAGACTGATTTTAGATAATACTATGCGCCTGCGGGAGTTCCCGCAGGCGCTTTTTTTGCTGTAACTATGACGGACAGAGATGAACATACTGCTATTATTGCAAAAAAATATCCGCCCCCAAACGGGAACGGATACTCTTGTCGCTTAAATTACTCAGCCTGAGGAGCACCAACAGGGCAAGTACCTGCGCAAGCGCCGCAATCCAGGCAAGCAGATGCGTCGATAACGCACTTGCCGTCAGCCTCAGAGAT
The DNA here is from genome assembly GCF_946187255.1 of uncultured Ruminococcus sp. GTDB lineage: Bacteria > Bacillota > Clostridia > Oscillospirales > Ruminococcaceae > Hominimerdicola. The sequence goes on along the minus strand of NZ_CAMHRZ010000063.1, from coordinate 11,570 downwards.
AGCGCCAACAGGACATTCAGCAGCGCAAGCGCCGCAACCGATGCAATCGTCATTGATCTTATAAGCCATAGTAAAATACCTCCTTAAAGTCCTTGAGAGATACTGACCGCGAGCACGGCTCGTTCTCTCCGTATTCTATAATAGCACATTTTCACAAATAGTCAAGGGCTTTTATGAAAATTTAATGAAATATTAATAAACGATTAGTTTCACCTAACTAATTATATAGTTATATATAACTAACTATATTCATGCGAACATTGTCCCGAACACTAAACACTGAAAAACTCGGTAATAACGTTCTTTTCGGGGTGAACACTGTACTCTGCTTATTTAAGAAAGCCTATATGACCCCTACGCTTTCGGGGATATACAGCGCAAAAGTGTTAGCTGTGGTTAACACTTTATTCACACAAAAAGCAGGTGCTCCCCCGAAACGGAAGCACCTGAAAACTATGCTCTGCTGTTGAACCATATCAGCGTCGCGATAAAGCTCATCACGGCGAACAGCGCCCCTGATCTATTTAATATCAGAACTTAGCCAGTTCATCAGCCGACAGCAGACGATAGCCTGCGTCTGTCAGTGCCTCGATCGCATTCTCGTTGCTGTCAACGCGAAGGATAAGGCAGGCTGTTACTTCTGAGGGGTTAAGGAAAGCGGAGTACATATATTCAACGCTTATGTTAGCCTTGTACAGCGTCTTCATTATCGATGCCATTCCGCCGGGCTTGTCTTCGGCGGTAACTGCGATAACATTAGTTACCTTTACCAGGTAATCTGCGTTTTTCAGGCACTCCATAGCCTTGTCGGTGTCGTCAACGATGAGCCTTAATATGCCGAAATCACTGCTGTCAGCGGTGGTTATCGCACGGATGTTGATATTTCCGTCTTTAAGTGTATGTGTAACGTTCGACAGTCTGCCGGGTTTGTTTTCAACAAATATAGATAACTGCTTTATAGTCATATTTCTGACCTTCTTTCTTATTAATCGTTTTTAGATCGTCTTTTTATGCTCCGTTTACTTTAAGACAAAACCGTTCAACCACTGTATGGTCGTTCCCTCCGAAATTTTTTTTTAGTTCAGCGCTTTTTGCCGCTAGCATCATATATACGTTTCGGTGGGATAGTTTTTGGGTGTGTTTTTTCACAGATCTGCGGAGCATCAGATGTGTGTATTGCACAAAGTCTGCAAGCTGCTTATCGCTTCTTCCGATCGGCTTTTATCTGCTGCTCCATTTCACGCAGCAGCTTGCGGTCATAGGCTTTTCTTGAAATTATCAGGTCTGCTGTACCCGCTGTAAAAGCTGTAAGTATGCTGACTATCAATATAATTAATACAGGAAAATTTACGGGATCAAATTCGGTGATCCTGTTATTTTCTGCTGAATACAGATCGGTATTACCGAGAATAGCTGTATTTACCAACATACATATCAAAGATATCAGCGCAGCCAGCCCGCTTGCCCTTTTGATGCCTTTCACGCCTTTTTTCAGCATATCTTTGCGCATCAGAATGAACATTATCACATACACAGCTACACCTATACCTAAGATCATTTGATCGTCTCCCTGTATAAATTATATATCTACTGATCGGCTGTGAAAAGCACCCACAGACCCTTTTCAGCGGCATATCTCCAGAAGCTGAGGCTATCGCGGAGATATTCCAGCGTGTACTCGTAGTCTTCTTCGTCCTTATCCTCGTACTCATCGGCGGGAATGGCAAAATATCTGCGCCTTATCTCGCCGTCTTCAAGACCATTCAGGGCTTCGTACACCTTTTTGACTTCATCGGGAGTCTTCACCGTGATGATGTAGTCATCGTGGTCTTCATCGAAATAAAGCACCTCACCGCCAAGTATGACCTTTGCAAGAGGGTCTTCGCCGCCAAAGGACAGTGTGCCGTCCGTCAGCAGGCGGTGCATAGCGTCCCATGACTTGTCGAGTTCATAGGTGCGTTCGGGATAGTCCTCAAAATAAAGCTCTTCCAGTTCCTCCGAGATATATTCGGGGCGGTCATCCACAGATTTTTTCCGAAGGATATCCACCTCTTTTTCGGCAACTGCAAAGAGTACTCCTAAACAGCTCATACCAGCTTTCTCTTGTCGATGACTCTTACAGCCTTGCCCTCTGAACGAGGTATGCTCTTGGGCTCAACCAGGCTTATCTTCGCCTTGATGCCGAGTATCTGTACGATATCCGCGCTCAGCTTCTTCTCAAGCTCGGATACGGACTTGATGGTATCGCCTATCATCTCGTCTGTCAGCTCTACCTTGATCTCGAAGGTATCAACATTGCCCACACGGTCAACAACGATCTGGTAGTTGGGCTGTGCCTTGAAGTCCTTCAGCAGTACGGTCTCGATCTGAGACGGGAATACATTTACGCCCTTGATTATCAGCATATCATCGCTTCTGCCCATAGGCTTGCACATCTTGATGAGTGTTCTTCCGCAGGAGCACTTCTCTCTCGAAAGGATGCAGATATCCCTTGTGCGGTATCTCAGCAGAGGGAATGCTTCCTTTGTTATGCTTGTGAACACCAGCTCGCCCTTTTCGCCAACGGGGAGAACCTCGCCCGTATCGGGGTTAATGATCTCAGCGATGAAATGATCCTCGTTGATATGCATACCTGTCTGCTCTTCGCACTCAAATGCCACACCCGGACCCGAAGTCTCGGTAAGACCGTAGATATCATAAGCCTTTATTCCCAGGCTTTCCTCGATCTGCTTGCGCATTTCCTCAGTCCAGGGCTCTGCGCCGAAAATACCTGCTTTCAGGCTGATATCATCGGGTGTAAGACCCATCTCGTGCAGTGTCTCGCCTATGTAAGCCGCATAGGAAGGTGTACAGCAGAGTATGGTCGATTTCAGATCCTGCATGAACTGTATCTGTCTCTCGGTATTGCCCGAAGAAACAGGCAGTGTCAGACAGCCCACCTTGTGGGCGCCGCCGTGAAGTCCCAGACCGCCTGTGAACAGACCGTAGCCGTAAGCTACATGGACAACGTCTTCCTTTGTACCGCCTGCTGCGGTGATGGCGCGGGCTACACAGTTTTCCCAGATATCAACGTCCTTCTGGGTATAGAACGCTATCGCTCTCTTTCCTGTTGTACCGCTGGTGGCGTGTATGCGCACACACTCCGACTTGGGCACTGCCAGCAGTCCGTCGGGGTAGTTGTCACGCAGGTCAGCCTTTGAGATGAAAGGCAGCTTGTGCAGGTCGTCGATACTCTTGATATCATCGGGGGTAACACCCTTTTCCTCCATCAGATGGCGGTAGTAAGGTACATTATCCCAGACGTGCTTCACCTGCTTTACAAGCCTTTCACTCTGGAGAGCCTTCATTTTATCAGGCTCCATAGTCTCAATGTCTTTGTTCCAATAGATCTTCTCAGCCATTGGATATCAACTCCTTCAATATAATAATATTATACTTATTTACAATTATTGCCTTTATTACCATGTCCTTTTAAACCACTAAATCGTTTAGCGCAAACATCTGCTCTCCCCCAAAGGGAGAGCAGGATGGATACTTTAGCTTTATTCAGACAGCTTCTCTGCCCAGTGCGAAAGCCTTCTTGTTCAGCTCCAGGAACTTAGCGGGAACACAATTTTCCAGTGCCTGCTGCCATACGCTCTCGTCAAAGTCCATTTTCTTGGACACGACACCCATCAGCACTACGTTGGAAGCCTTAGCAGTGCCTGCCTGCTCAGCAAGAGTGAGCGCATCCACGTCAACAACGCTTATGCCCTGAGCTTTCAGCTTGCCGATGATATCATCGGGATATACCGCAGTGCCGTTGATAACGGGCATGGGGTCTATCTGCTGGGTGGAAGTAACGATATGACCGCCCTTTTTCAGGTACTGCACATATCTTGCAGCCTCCAGCTGCTCAAAGCTGATGATGATATCAGCCTCGCCCTTTTCAACAACAGGCGAATATACCTTGTCGCCGTACTTAACATAAGTAACTACCGAGCCGCCGCGCTGGCTCATGCCGTGAACCTCGCTGACCTTAACGTCAAAGCCCTGCGAAAGCAGCACGTTGCCCAGTATCCTTGAAGCCAGCAGCGAACCCTGTCCGCCTACACCGACTATCATAACTGACTTAGTTTCCATTTATTACAACTCCTTTGTTAACATATTAATGTCAAACCTGTTATAGTATATATCATCTTTACGAATTTTCATAGATCATCTCATCGGAGAATACGTCCGCCAAGAGAAAAGCAAATATCGCCGGTATAAAGCACAGCTGTGCCGCTCCGCCGACAGCCTTTAGAAAGTCCTCCCATTTCCGCCTTTGCAGCTCCGCGTGGGTCATTTCACTGAGATCGGGATTAACTCCGCCATAAGGGGCAGGCACACGATAAATGGCACCGCAGAGAACGAATGCTGCCAATAATATAAAAGTCAGCACAACAAACAGCGCCATCAGCTTGTACTTTGATTTTCCCTTGAACCATTGTGCTGAAAGAATAAATAATATCACCGATACGATCAAAAGTATCAATAGTGTGCTAAAGTTAATTCTGAAGAACACTACCACAGCCATCAACACCACAGCCAGTACAGGCAACGCATAGAATGTGCTGAATACCCCTTCCTTTAAGGAATATCTGCTGTCATTTGATCTAAACTCTTCGATCAGCTTTTTTATCAGCAGTATTGCTGATATGCCATATCCCGCTAAACATAAGAAATATCCCAATTTTCCAAAACATACGGGCTCATTGAATGCCCGCATATGCAGACAAATGAAAATGAACGATACGGCACAGGTCAGTATCTCACAAATATACAGCGCACGTTTCGTAAAGTTATTTCTTGTTGACATATAGTATCTCCAGATCTCCGTCCACATGACCGATGCCTATGCCGCGGGAAGCAAGCAGGATATCCCTGTGCTTTCCCACTTCAAGGTAGTTATTTACGAATGCCGCAAATATGCCCTGAACGTACTCGAAGCCCTTGTCCTTGTCGTCCGAAAAATCCAGACAGTACAGATCATCCTCCGAATACCATGCCATGAAGCAAGCCCAGTCGCCGTCCTTGTCATCGGGGTCGAACCTTTCTGTGGCTGCCAGCTGTATGGCGTACACATCGGGATCAGCCTCATCGTAGAGGTTGAAATTGAAAGCGACTGTATTTTCGGGCATCTCATTATCTTCCAGCAGCCTGTCCAGCCATGCTGCGAAAGTATCGTATATTTCGGGAACAATGTATATTTCGTCGTTCATATTATATCAACTCCCGTCCGTATAATTGACCGCTATACGGAACAATAAAATGAAAATTATTCCTCGCTGCCCTTTATAGCGCCCAGCTTGCACATCTCGGTGCATATACCGCAGCCCACGCACTGGGTATGATCTATTACCATCTTGCCGTCGTGAATGGATATTGCGGGACAGCCTATCTTCAGGCACTGCTTGCAGCCTACGCACTTGTCCTGATCGCAGTGGAGTGCGGGCTTGTGCTTAACGTATTTCAGCAGAGCACAGGGTCTTCTGGAGATTATAACGGAAGGCTCTTCCTTTGCCAGTTCTTCCTTGATAACAGCCTCTGTTTCAGCCATGTGATAGGGATCAACGACGCGAACGCTCTTGATGCCGATAGCATGGCAAAGCTCTTCAAGATTTACCGCAGCTGCGGGATCGCCCTTGAGGTTCTTGCCTGTGGTGGGGTTCTGCTGATGGCCTGTCATACCTGTGATGGAGTTATCGAGTATGATAACAGTGGAGTTTGTTGCGTTGTAAGCGATATTCACAAGTCCTGTCATACCGCTGTGCATAAAGGTGGAGTCACCGATAACCGCAACGGACTTCTTCTCAGCGTCAGCACCCAGTGCCTTATTATAGCCGTGCAGTGCGGAGATGGAAGCGCCCATGCATATAGTTGAATCCATAGCGCAAAGAGGAGCGGTTGCGCCCAGAGTATAGCATCCGATATCGCCCGATACTGTAACTTTCAGCTTGCTCAGGCAGTAGAACAGACCTCTGTGAGGACAGCCTGCGCACATTACAGGGGGTCTTACGGGGACAGTGTCTTCAAAGGTATCGAACTCGGGCTTGATACCCAGAACCTTATCCCTGATGATCACCTGGTTGATCTCACCCAGCCAGCCGAACAGCTCCTTGCCCTGACAGGCAATGCCGTTCTTCTTGCAGTGTGTCTCGATAACGTCATCCAGTTCCTCGATTACTATGATCTTCTTGCACTTAGCTGCAAAATCCTTGATAATATTCACAGGCATGGGGTTAACTATACCCAGTTTCAGGTAGCTCACCTTATCGCCCAGTGCTTCCTTTGCGTACTGATAACATATACCCGCTGTGACAACGCCGATCTCGCTGTCGTTATACTCAACGGTGTTGAGGGGGCAGTTCTCGCCGTACTCTGCGATGGCTCTCATCCTGTCCTCAACTATGGGGTGTCTGCGGATAGCATTTCCGGGCATCATAACGTACTTGCCCGCATTCTTCTCGTAGGGTATGGGCTCTCTTTCCTCACGGTCGCAAAGCTCCACAGCGGACTGGGAGTGTGCAACTCTTGTGGACATCCTTACTATAACAGGAACGTCGAACTTCTCGGAAAGCTCAAAAGCCAGCTTTGTGTACTCCTTACACTCAGCAGAATCCGACGGCTCGATCATCATGGTCTTGGAAGCAACTGCGTGATGGCGGGAATCCTGCTCATTCTGCGAAGAATGCATACCCGGATCATCAGCAACGGCAATGACCATACCGCCTGTAACGCCGGTATATCCTGCTGTGTACAGCGGGTCAGCAGCCACGTTGAGACCAACGTGCTTCATTCCGCAGAAACTTCTTACACCTGCGATGGAAGCGCCCAGTGCGACCTCCATAGCGACTTTCTCGTTCGGTGCCCACTCAGCGTAGATCTCATCATACTTAGCGGCAGCCTCGGTTATCTCGGTAGAGGGTGTTCCGGGGTAAGACGAAACGACCTTGCAGCCTGCCTCGTACAGACCTCTTGCGAACGCCTCATTACCAAGCATCAGTTTTTTCATAGCTATCTTTCCTTTCATGCAGGACTGCACAGTGCAGCCTTCATTGATTTGATTTTTACAAGTTAATGATACTTTAATGATATATAAAATCATTATACCATATTTCGCCCCAAAAATCAATAGGCAAGAGGGGCTATTTTTCAAAAAACGATAAAGGACAGGGGCGGAAAGATTTTGAATGATGGTTTGATCATAAATTCGTTTCACGCATAAAAAAATATACCTGACTCATCAAAGCCATGTATACGGACTGCTTCTGTACATTTTTTCGCCCACTTGCGATCATTCAGAATATGCACTTGAAAAACTCTCCGTTTAATGATATTATAATAATATGTACGACTATGACCGCTGACCTGAACGAAAAAATTCGCTGAGACAATCCTGACTTTTTTTCGCAATCGGGGAAATGCGGTGTTTCCGCATCTGTTGTATAATATACTCGGAACAGGAGGAAAAAGTATGGAGTGGATAGCATCGATGCAGCGGGCGTTAACTTACATTGAGGCGCATATCCTCGAAGACATCAACTATGAGGACGTGGCGAAGCAGGTGTATATTTCAAGCTATGATTTCCACAGGGCGTTCAGTTTTCTGACGGGCATGACGGCAAATGCCTATATCCGAAGCCGCAGACTGTCGATGGCGGGTCTCGATCTGGTGGAGTCGGATGCTAAGATAACCGATATCGCGCTGAAATACGGCTATGATACCCCCGAAAGCTTCACCAAAGCGTTTACAAGATTTCACGGTATCGCGCCCAAGTATGCAAGAGACGGCTCTGCAAAGCTCGTACTTTTCAATCCTCTTGTAATTAAACTGACTGTGGAAGGCGGTAAGAGTATGGATTACAAGATCGTACAGACAAAGGAACAGAAGTTTATTGCGGTGGCGAAGAGTTTCCGCAATGAGATCATCAATGATGAGGAAAACCACGAGATCCCTGATTTCTGGAAAGAGTGCGGCGCAAAGAAAATGACCGAAAGGTTATGCGGTCTGCGTCCTGACGGCAAGCGCGACCTGTACGGATTATGCACCCCGACAGAGGAGACTTCGGGCACATTCGACTACGGTATCGGCGTGCTTGTGGATGAAGAAACAGCGGACTTCGACCTGACGGAAATGGAAAAGGCAGGCTACCGCTTCTGGGATGTTAAGGCAGGAACTTATGTTGTGTTTGAATGCATCGGTGAAAACGGCGACTGTATCGGCGAAACATGGGAGAGGTTCTTCAAGGAATTTCTGCCGCAGATGGGCTACGAAATGAGATCCGAGACAGATTACGAGATATATTTTGAAAAGAAAAAGAGCGGCGTATTCTGTGAACTGTGGGTGCCTGTAGTAAAGAAATAACCGAAAATAACAATAAAAGGGAATGCCTTCGGGCGTTCCCTTTTTGCTCAGGTGTTCGGTTTATGTGACCGCAGAGCTCATTTTCTGTTCATCATGGCAATGGATGTAATGGTAGGTATCTTCATCGGACATACATCCATACAGGACAGTGATCTTGAACAGTCGGCACCGAAGTGCTTTGAATACACTCCCCTTATCTCTTTTGACTTTGAGCGGTTTCTCGATGCCGCAAGATAACAGTCGTTTGCAAAGACCGCGCCGAAGAAATTCCTGCCGTTGACATAATTTGGGCACACTTCAAGGCACAGCCCGCATTTCAGGCATTTTGCAGTGATGTACTGCTGTGCGTGACTGCTTTTTTCGGACGGCTGATACTCGCCGATGTAAATATTGGTCTGTTTCAGGTTTTCGTGGATCGATGTCCTGTCAACGATCAGGTCACGGATCACAGGGAATTTGCTCAGCGGGCGTATATCTATCTCTTCACCTTTCAGGTCTCTTACAAATGTTTCGCAGGCAAGTGCGGGAACTCCGTTGATGACCATTGCGCACGCGCCGCATATCCCCTGAAGACACGAACATTCCCAGCTGATGCGGTCGGTGCGTTTGCCGTAGATGTCCGTTATATCGTCATTGTAGTTGATATGGTCAAGCAAGACCGCGATGGTATTGTCAGGCGAGCCGTCATATTCAAATATCTCACGGTAAGGTTCGGACTCCGCCGACTTTTGCCGAAGAATGCTAACTCTCATACTCATGCTCCTTGTCAAGCCGAACATTGTAACTGCCGCCGTCATAAGTTATTATCGTAGAAAAACCGTACTCATCGCTTGTTTTCGGAGCATCGCTCCTGTAGTGCGCACCTCTGCTCTCTTTGCGGGATCTGGCGCATTGAAGCGTAGCGCGTGCGAGAGTAAGTATCCCTGTCAGGCTGTAATTGGTATAGTGCCTGACGCTGCTGTCATAACGGAGATGCTCAGCGACGGATAAAAGGTGCTCAACATCTGATATACCCTCATCGAGACTTTTTTCATCCCGGACGATACCCATGTGTGACCGCATACTCTCAGCGAGCATATCCCTGATATACATAACGGGAAACGGACTGTCCGCACTCTGCCGTTCCTGCATTTTATCATATTCCTGCGAGATGAATTTGCCGAAATCGGGAGCTCTGCCGACTTCGGGTCTGCCCGCTATCTCTTCGGCTGCCACACCGCCGCTGTACATCGCCGCCAGCAGCGAATTACCTCCCAGCCGATTGGCACCGTGATACATGGAGGCACATTCTCCCACCGCAAACAGGCTGCGGATATTTGTCTCATGATGTGAATGCACCGCAAATCCGCCCATGAAAAAGTGTACCGACGGGGATACGGGTATCGGCTGCGTATAAACGTCAATACTGCCGTATTTGGCGCATATATCACGGACTTCGGGCAGCCGCTCGTCTATCAGCTTTTTGCCCAGAAAGGATATATCCAGATAGACCTGTTCTTTCACTGCACCCATCTCCCGCGAGATAACATCGCGCGTCATCAGGTTCCCTTTTGCGCCGTACTTTTCCTCCATGAAGTATATCCGCTTTCCGTCACGCTCGTAAAACAGCCTGCCGCCCTCTCCGCGAGCCGCTTCGGAGATAAGCATCCGCTTCTGCGGGGTCTCAATTGTGGTGGGGTGGAACTGTATGAACTCAAGATTTTTGAGTGCCGCTCCCTGCATGAAAAGCCTGCCTTCGGCGTAACCGTCACATTGGGTGGAACCCGTAGTTTTGCCGAACAGGGCATTTTGTCCGCCTGTTGCCATGACCACTGCGTCCGCTAAGACGGCTTCGGGCTTATTGGCGGTTTCGTCGTAAAGCAAAGCGCCGTAGCATACGCCGTCATGTATCAGTGCTGAATGAAAGCAGCAGCGAAGCCTGCGTTCGATGAGCCCTTCCGCCTCAAAACGCCTGGCTTCCATCACAAGGGCGGATACTATCTGCTTCCCTGTCGAGGCTCCGCAGTAATATGTACGCTTATATGTCTGTCCGCCGAAAGCCCTGCGAAGCGGCTGCCCCTGTTTATCCACCGAAAATACCGTACCCAAGCCCACAAGCATTTTCAGTATCTCCTCACCGTTCTCGCAAAGCCCTGTTACGGCTCTGCGGCCGCCCAGATAACAGCCGCCTTTCAGAGTATCCTCGATATGACAGGCGACGGAGTCTCCCGCATCGCAGTCAGCGATGACTGCATTTATCCCTCCCGCCGCCATTATGGACTGCGAACGCTCAGAGGGATCGGGCGAAACCAGCATCACATGAACTCCATGACGGGCACAGCGAACGGCGCACGCCATACCCGATATCCCGCTTCCGATGACCAATACACGTTTCATACCCTGCTCCTTTCATATCCGGAACATGGCGAGCTGTCCCTTGATGACCGCAAATACGGTCACTGCGAATAACACAGCCGAAGCAATGCCGACGATCCTGTCGATCATTTTCTGACGTTCCCGCGAAGTCAATATGCCGACAGTTATCAGACTGCGTGAAAACGAGACTGAGGTGTGTGCAAATATGACTCCGTAAAATATCGGCTGACTTATCAGTAAAAGAACGAAGCAGACCGTTTTCCCGCTTTCGGCGCAGCTTTTCAGCAGATCGAAGGTGTTTATGTGCAGCAGCAGTAGCGGGAATATCAGCGCCGCTGACAGCCTTTGAACGATGGTCTTCTTGTTTTGCTCGGGATACAGATCGAGCCTTGTTCCGTCAGCCTGCATAAAAACCGCGCTCATCCCGCATACCGCATGAAGGCAGGTCAATATCATAAACGGCAGCGAGGTCAGAAGTTTCAGCAAAGGATTATAGTACATCTTCAGATATGCAAAGTCCGTGTACCCAATATGCCCTATCATAGCGACCATAGACAAAATAGCAAGCACTGCATTGATCTTTTTCAGCTTCACACTATCACCTCTGAATGTATCTCATTACTCCGTCACGTTTGATACCCAAGTTCGGGAAAGTCCTTGTTTTGTCATTTTTATTATATCATAAATTCATAATTATGTCAATGTTTAGACAAATTTAATTTTGCGTTTCGAGTATCAAAGGCGTACTTGTTTTAAGATATTTGCTCGGTGCTGATAGCGAAGATCAACTGAATATCGGATTTATAATGAGCGGTGGAATACCTTG
>NZ_CAMHRZ010000062.1 GCF_946187255.1 uncultured Ruminococcus sp. | reverse complement strand
ACTTCCGCCGCCCATTCCCGCCTGAGAGGGCAGGTTCTTTTCCACCTTGACTATCAGCTTGCCGCCGAACTGTATATGCGAAAACTCCTTGAAAAGTTCCGCAGCTTTCCATATTAGATTGCTGCTGTCAAGCGGGAAACCCTCCTTGTCACAGACTATCTCTATACCTTCGGGAGAAGTCTCATCCAGCGAAAGCTCCAGTGTATCATAAAGGCTCACCGACTGCATGACCGTGTTGAGTATATGGTATCCGTCCTCTCTCCTGCCGACGATATCCAGCAGAAGATTGACCTTGCCGAAAGCCTTGACTTTGATATTATTATACAATGCTGCCATTTTTTAACTCCTCTAAAAACTCTCCGATACGCTTTACCGCTTCACGCAGGTGGTTGAGGGAATAAGCATAGGACACTCTTACAAAGCCCTCTCCGCAGTCACCGAAAGCATTGCCGGGTACAACAGCCACCTTCTTGCTGTAAACCAGCTTTTCGCAGAAATCACTGCTGGATAGTCCTGTGCTTCTTATACACGGGAACACATAGAACGCTCCGCGAGGTGTAAAGCAGTCAAGTCCCAGCTTATTGAAAGCGTCCACCAGATAGCGGCGGCGCATATCGTATTCATCACGCATTTTTGCTATATCCTCATCGCACTCACGAAGTGCGGTTATCGCCGCAAACTGGCTGACCGTCGGTGAGGACATGATAGCGTACTGATGCAGCTTCAGCATTTGTGAGATTATCTCTCTCGGTGCCGCTGCTATACCCAGTCTCCAGCCTGTCATGGCGTAAGCCTTTGAAAAGCCGTTTATAACTATTGTGCGCTCCCGCATATCGGGCAGCGATGCAATGGAAACGTGCTTGCCGCTGTATGTAAGTTCGGAATATATCTCATCCGAAAGCACAAATATATCGGTACCTCTCAGCACCTCAGCGATCTCTTCAAGATCTTCCTTTCGCATGATAGCACCCGTAGGATTATTCGGGAAAGGCAGCACCAGCAGTTTGGTCTTTTCGGTGATCTTTTCCCGCAGTTCCTCTGCGGTAAGGCGGAACTCATTCTCAGCCTTTGTCTCGATAGGCACAGCCACACCGCCGCAAAGGGTCACGATAGGACTGTAACAGACAAATGACGGCTGCACCACCAGCACCTCATCACCGGGAGTGATAACAGAACGCAGGCAAAGGTCAATACCCTCCGAGCCGCCGACTGTGACGATTATCTCATCCTTCGGGTCATAGTGTACGCCTATCCGCCTGTCGAAGTAATTCGATATCTCCTGACGCAGTTCAACAAGACCCGCATTGGCGGTATAGGTAGTCCTTCCCTTTTCCAGCACATTTATCGCTTCATGCCTTACCACCCAGGGAGTCTTGAAATCGGGCTCGCCCACACCGAGAGAGATAACACCCTCCAGCTGCTGAGCAATATCAAAGAACTTCCTTATACCCGAGGGCTTCATATTGACGATAGCAGGCGAAAGCAGTTTATTATAGTCTATCATGGGAACATCAATCCTCTCTCGTCATTTTCGTCAGCGGTCACGGAGATGCCGTTGACCTTATAACTCCTTAACAGGAAATGGGTGGCGGTGGACTGCACCGCATCAATCGCCGCAAGATTTTCAGCAACAAAGCGGGAGACCTCCCTGATATTTGTACCTGTTACAGATACCAGTATATCATAAGCCCCCGACATCAGTCTTACGGATTCCACCTGTTCGTAAGCCGCTATGGACTTGGCGATATCGTCATAGCCCGACTGAGACTGCGGCGTAACTTTAAGCTCGATCAGCGCCGTAACGGAATTCGGGTCGTAAACGGCTTCGTCAACAATTGCGGTATAACCTGTGATTATACCGTCCTTTTCCAGCTTATCTATATCAGCGGCGACCTCCGCTTCTGTCTTGCCCAGCATTACAGCGAGTTCGGCATTAGTCAGCCTTGCATTGTTTTTCAATAATTTAAGCAGCTTTTCCATAAGATGACCTCCTTCGGGAACAGGGAATAATATGTATATCAGGAATTATTCCGCCTGTCTTTGATATATATCGTTCAGTAACCTTCAAGCTCATCGCAAAGCGCGATAAGATCTTCATAAACGGTGATGGTCTGCTCATACCCTGCCGAAACACAGCACAAGTCCCGGAACATCGTTATTCTCGGCATATTCGCTCACCTGTATATAAAGATAAAAGGCAGCACCGCATATACGGCACTGCCTTAATTATATCATAGTACAATTCAATTGTCAATTATCTGCGCTCTTCGTTCAGCGAGCGCCTTATATCTGCCGTATAACACAAAATACGATGCAGCGGTCAGGATAAGACCGACTATCAGCATCAGCACTACACCCTTGTTATAGGCTGCATAATATGACCTGAGATAATCCTCGGTCGCTGTCACCTCGGAAGTGTCGCCCAAAGAGGACAAGGTTTTCATTGACCTGTCATATATCATCTTGTAATTGAAATATTTGGAAACAGCTTCCTTTACACGCATTGCCAGCTGTATCAGTGTGAAAAGCACAAACCATTTTTTCGGGTTGACAGGAAGCTCGGTACACTCAGCCATGACTTTGCCGAGGCAAATAAACGCAGAAGCTGTGTAATACAAACATACAACTGCCTCCATTGCCACAGTTGTCGGAAGCAGCGGCGAAGGGTCACGGTTGGTTGACATATAGTTTGCCACAGGCATCATAAAAACGACCAGTATAAGTGCAAGAACAAACCCGCCGCCTATACACCAAATTATGCATTTAGGTATAAATTTTCTTGAAAAATCTGTCATTATGTCATCTCCTTAACAAACTGCCTGTACAATAAGCACAGGCAGTAGATAACCATTATTATTTGAAGTACTTCACACCGCTCTCAAAGATCTTCTGATCCTTTGCACCGGGAACATTGATGCATACTCCGTTACCCATTCTCTCGGAGTGACCCATCTTGCCCAGTACTCTGCCGTCGGGAGAAGTGATGCCCTCGATAGCATCGAAGGAGGTATTGGGGTTGCAGTGGATATCGAAGGTAGGCTCACCGTCGAAATCAACGTACTGTGTAGCTATCTGACCGTTGGCAGCCAGTGTCGCTATCTCCTCGGCAGTTGCCACGAAGCGTCCCTCACCGTGAGAAATAGCTATGCTGTGGATATCATCCACCTCGCAGGCAGCCAGCCAGGGCGACTTGTTGGAAGCTATGCGGGTATTTACCATCTTGGACTGGTGTCTTGCAACGGTATTGAAGGTGAGTGTGGGAGAATCTTCACGCATATCAACTATCTCGCCGTAGGGCACGAGACCCAGCTTTACCAGTGCCTGGAAGCCGTTGCATATACCCAGCATAAGACCATCCCTGTTTTTCAGCAGATCATGGATAGCATCCGTCAGTTTGGGATTGCGCAGGAAGGATACGATGAACTTACCGCTTCCGTCAGGCTCGTCACCGCCGCTGAAACCGCCGGGCAGCATAACTATCTGCGATGCCTTGATCTTCTTCTCCATTGCATCAACGGATTCCTTGATAGCCTGCTCTGACAGGTTCCTTACTACGAATATCTCAGCCTCAGCGCCTGCCTTTTCAAACTGTCTTGCGGTATCGTACTCGCAGTTGGTGCCGGGAAATACGGGTATCAGCACTCTGGGCTTAGCCACCTTGATGGCGGGAGCCTTTCTGCTCTCAGCCTTGAAGGAATACTTCTTGGGCTTCTCTGCGGGTTCCTTTACATGAACGGGATATACAGGCTCCAGCTTGCCCTCCCACAGGTTCTGCAGCTTGTTGAGGTCAACGGTATAGCCGTTGTTCTCAATAGTGTAAGCCTCAGTAGTCTCACCGATAACTCTTTCTTCTGTCTCAACGCCCTCTGCCAGCTCGATAACAAAGCTGCCGTAGCAAGCGCGGAAAAGCTCAGCGGGTGTCACCTTATCGGTGAACTTGAAGCCTATCTTATTGCCGAATGCCATCTTTGCAACAGCTTCGGAAACACCGCCGTAGGCAACAGACCAGCAAGCCAGCACCTTACCGTCAGCTATCAGCTTCTCGACCTTCTCGAATACCTTTTTCAGGCTGTCGAACTTGACCAGATTGTTTATATCGTATTCGGGTCTTATGAGTATTACCTTTGAACCCGTCTTCTTGAATTCCTGAGATATGATCTTGTCGGTCTTTGCGGTGGATACTGCAAAGGATACCAGCGTGGGAGGAACATCGATATTCTCGAATGTGCCCGACATGGAGTCCTTGCCGCCGATAGAACCGCAGCCCAGCTCGATCTGTGCCTTGTATGCGCCCAGAAGAGCTGAGAAAGGCTTGCCCCATCTTGAGGGAGTGTTCTGTGTTCTCTCAAAATACTCCTGGAATGTGAGCCAGCAATGCTCGTAGGTACCGCCTGTAGCAATTACCTTTGCAATGGACTCAACTACTGCGGACATTGCACCGTGATAAGGGCTCACGCTGGAAAGGAAGGGATTGAAGCCCCATCCCATTACGGAAGCTGTGGTGGTCTCACCATTGAGTACGGGCAGCTTTGCAGCCATTGCCTGTGTAGGTGTATTCTGATACTTACCGCCGTAGGGCATCAGCACTGTGCCTGCACCGATGGTGGAGTCAAATCTTTCCACAAGACCCTTCTGCGAGCATATATTCAGATTGGAGATCATAGCCTCCCAGCGATCAGCTGTGTCCTCGCCGCCGTCATCGGATGCGAATACAGGTGTGGGTACCTCGATATCCGTGTGCTTCTCTGCACCGTTGGAGTTGAGGAACTCTCTTGACAGGTCAACGATGGTATTGCCGTTCCAGTTCATTCTGAGTCTGGGTTCTTCGGTAACTCTTGCCACCATCGTAGCTTCCAGGTTTTCCTTTGCAGCCTCTGCCATAAACTTTTCAAGGTCTTCCTTAGCGATGACTACAGCCATTCTCTCCTGAGATTCGGATATAGCCAGCTCAGTGCCGTCGAGACCGTCATACTTCTTGGTAACGAGGTCGAGGTTTATCTGCAAGCCGTCAGCCAGCTCGCCTATAGCAACGGAGACACCGCCCGCACCGAAGTCGTTGCAGCGCTTGATCATTGCGGTAACAACGGGATTTCTGAACAGTCTCTGGAGCTTTCTCTCTTCGGGTGCATTACCCTTCTGTACCTCTGCACCGCAGGTCTCCAGCGAGTGGAGAGTATGGGACTTGGAAGAACCTGTTGCGCCGCCGCAGCCGTCACGGCCTGTTTTGCCGCCCAGCAGGATAACTATATCTTCGGGAGCGGGTCTCTCACGCCTTACGTTGGAAGCGGGAGCCGCACCGATAACAGCGCCTATCTCCATTCTCTTTGCAACGTATCCCGGATGGTATATCTCATTTACATGACCTGTAGCCAAACCTATCTGGTTGCCGTAGGATGAATAACCGTTAGCCGCACCGACTACCAGCTTTCTCTGGGGCAGCTTGCCCGCGATGGTATCCTCAACAGGCACCAGCGGATTGCCCGCACCTGTTACACGCATAGCCTGATAAACGTATGAACGTCCCGACAGCGGGTCTCTTATCGCACCGCCCAGACAGGTAGCCGCACCGCCGAAAGGCTCGATCTCGGTGGGGTGGTTGTGAGTCTCGTTCTTGAACATCAGCAGCCAGTCCTCATCGACACCGTCAACGTCCACCTTGATCTTTACCGAGCAGGCATTGATCTCTTCGCTCTCGTCCAGGTCTTTCAGCAGACCTGCCTTTTTGAGCTGCTTTGCGCCGAAGCAGGCAAGATCCATAAGAGTTATGGGCTTGTCTGTCCTGCCCGCGTAGAGATCTTTCCTTGCATTGATATAATCGGTAAAAGTAGCTGCGATATAATCGGGCTCGATGGAGACATTGTCAACTATTGTGGAGAAAGTGGTATGACGGCAGTGATCCGACCAGTATGTATCGATCATCCTGATCTCGGTGATAGTAGGATCACGCTTCTCCTGCTCCTTGAAATACTGCTGGCAGAACTTGATATCATCAAGATCCATAGCAAGACCCAGATCATTAAGCATAGCTTTCAGGTCGTCCTCAGTGGAACCGATGAAGCCTTCAACAGTATCGACAGTTGTGGGGATATCGTACTTGATATCCAGCGTATCGAACTCATCAAGAGAAGCCTCTCTCGATTCAACGGGGTTGATCATATAGTGCTTGATCTGTGCAAGCTGCTCCTCGCTGAGACTGCCGCTGACGATATATATACGGGCAGACTTGATAACGGGACGCTTGCCCGCAGTCAGCAGTGAGATGCACTGCGCACAGGAGTCCGCCCTCTGATCGAACTGACCGGGGAGGTATTCCACTGCGAAGATCTGTTCATCCTCACCCACAGCAGGAAGATGATCATAGGTAACATCAACAGCCGGCTCAGAGAATACGACGGGCACGGCAAGCTCAAAATCCTTGACGGACAGCCCCTCCGCATCATAGCGGTTGATAACACGCAGTCCCTTGAGTTCCTCAAGACCCAGCGCAGATCTGATACCGCCAAGCAGTGAATTTGCTTCAACTGCGAATTCGGGCTTCTTTTCTACATAAATTCTGTATACTGACATATCAGCAGCTCCTTTACAGATCAAATTTAACAAAATGTATCTATGTAAATTATATTATACTACACCTTGTTGGTTTTTGTCAATGACTTAATTATTAAACATTATGATTTTCATCTGTTCACGCTTTAGTGCGCTAAACATTTTACCGAATTTACTGAAATTTACCGAAACAGCTTGCCGGTAAAATAAAGCCCGAAATTGCGCGGTTTTAGTTTTTGAAATATCAATTCAGTAAATTCAGTATGATCATTTTTTGATATCTTGTCGCGGATTTCGGCGGGATACACTTCAAAACATTGACTTACAAAGAAAAATGTTATATAATGTATAGCGGTGTCTAATAGGGAAATAACGCCGCACTGCTGTTTATTGAGGGGGCCAGTCGCATGAGATCAAAAAGGATAGAGGTAGTGCCTTATGACAAAAGCTGGAAAGATGCTTTCAAGGTCATCAAGGCAGGATTGCAGGAAGCATTGGGAGAACTGGCGGAGAGTATAGAGCACGTTGGCAGCACTTCGGTGGAGGGGCTTGCCGCAAAGCCCGTGATCGACATAGATGTGGTGATAAGTGACAGGTCAAAGCTGGATGATGTGATAAAAGCTCTTGCAAAGGCAGGCTATCATCACAGGGGTGATCTGGGGATAGCGGGACGTGAGGCTTTTGACTATGATGACAAGCCGCAGCTGATGAAGCATCATCTCTATGTATGCGCAAAGGACAGCGCAGAGCTGAAACGGCATATCTCACTCAGGGACTATCTGCGAATGCACCCCGAAGCGGTAAGAGAATACGGCAGGATAAAGACAGAGGGTGCAGCATTGTATCCCTATGATATAGACGCTTATATCGAGCATAAGGGACCATTCATCAGAAGGATATACGAAATAACAGGGTCAAATGAACGGAGGATATTTCAGATGGATATAAAACGCATACTCACACAGATACGCAGTCTGGTGATATTCAAGGAACTTCGCAAAGACAAGGTCATTGAGGATATGATGCAGACACTTATCTGCATAAACGAAAGCAGCCGCGATATGGCGGTGGAGTGGTACAGCACCATGTGCGCCGATCTATATGAGTTCGGGGATGACCTGACACAGTACATCATCACAAAGACCATTGAGGACGAGAACATTTTCCTGCTGAAAAAGGGTGAGAGCAAGGAGACGGGCACTATGCTTGACAACTGTCTGGCAAACGAGCTGGCTTTTCTGGAAGAGCTTGCAACTATCCCCTGCTCCGAGTTTATTGAAAATATCGATTATGACGGTTTTCTGCCCGAGTACAGGATAAGCCCCCGTGATTTCTCTCAGATCTACGCAGAACGCGTTCATGCGATAAACAAGATAGGCTACGGCGTATACTCAAAATACAATATATTTATCATAAAGGACGGCAGGATATATCCTGTTGAACATCCCGACCCCATAAGGCTGTCTCAGCTGCACAACTATGAGAACGAGCGGGAGCAGGTCATCATGAACACAAAGGCACTGCTGGCGGGCAGACCTGCCAACAATGTACTGCTGTACGGCGACTGCGGGACCGGCAAATCCTCGACCGTAAAGGCGATAGCCAACGAATACGCCTGCGAAGGACTCAGGCTCATCGAGCTGAAAAAGAAACAGCTGCATGAGATACCCAATATAGTTGAAGCGATAAGCAAAAACCCGCTGAAATTCATAATATTCATCGACGACCTTTCGTTTACCGAAGACGACAACGACTATGCGGCACTGAAAGCGATACTGGAAGGCAGTGTGGCATCAACGGCTTCAAATCTGGTGATATATGCTACCTCAAACCGCAGGCATCTCGTCCGTGAGACCTTTACTTCCCGCAAAGGCGACGAGATACACTTCAAGGACACTGTGCAGGAACTGCTGTCCCTCTCCGACAGGTTCGGGCTTACCGTCACTTTCCAGAAGCCCGATAAAAAGCTGTTTCTCGACCTGGTGGACAAGCTGGCGGAGCAGTATGAGGTCAAAACGCCCCTTGATGAACTGGAGCTCAAAGCCGAGCAGTTTGCATTGGGCAAAGGCGGACGTTCTCCCCGCGTCGCAAAGCAGTTCATCGAGTACATAAAGGGCACGGAGGACTGACAGCGGGACAGGCTGACAGATGTTTAAACAATAATTCAAAGAGATATGTTCTTCATGAGTAAGAGCATATCTCTTTTCTGTTGCAGGTATGATCGTAAAAAAGCAAGCCCGCAAAAACGCTTACAGTACGTTTCAGTGAGCTTGCTATAATATTATTTCAGCGCATTCATAACTTCATTGCCGCCGACATGATACACGCGCCTTTTGCTCCCGCCTGTTTCAGTTCGGGGAATTTGTTTTCGGTTATGCCGCCTATCGCATATACGGGCACTGATGCGTTCGCACATATATCGGTGAGAAAACTCAGACCTCCGGGAGGCAGACCCTTTTTGCAGTCGGTGGCATAGATATGTCCCGCTGTCACATAGTCGGCACCGAGGTCTTCCGCTTGTCTCAGCTGTTCGATACTGTGTACCGAAGTCCCGACTGTATCAAATTCACGGCACAGTTCTTCGTTCAGCAGTGGAAGCGGAATATGCAGTGCTTCAACGCCAAGCTCGCGGGCGGCTTCGGGGAAATTATGTATCGTCAGCCGAACGCCGCAGTCCTCACACGCCCTGAGTACACGTTCCGCAAGTGCGGTATACTCATCGGGTGCCATGTCCTTTTCACGCAGGATGACTCTGCGGATACCCGCTTCGCGTATTCGCGGTATCTGTTCCCACAGCGGGCGCACACAGAGTTGACGTGCTGTTACGGCGATGATCTCAAGCCCGTCATACATATACATAGTCATTGAGTACGGGTTGCAATCCGCGCCCCTTTATCGCGGCGATTACTTCGGCAAGAGTTCGGGTGTCGCTTATCTCAAACTGCGAATCTCCTGCGTCCTCTTCCTCCGTGTGGCTGCCAATGCCGGTGCTTACGCCCGCAGATATTTTGGTCGCGCACATTCCCACCACGTTGTCGCGGAAGCCAGCACGTTCACGGGTGGATATTGTAAGTCCCGCAAATGGCATGAAGATGCGGTATGCACACATTACCTGCAAAAGCTGACGTTCATGTACATCCTTAGGGTTGATCTTATCATTGTTGATGATGGGGCGCAGACGAGGACAGCTGAAGGATATCTCTGCGTGAGGATATTTGCGCTGGATAAGGTACGCATGAGTACCAACGGCAAATGCATCCTTTCTGAAATCCGAAAGCCCGAGAAGTGCCGCAAACGCCACACCGCGCATACCTCCGCGCACTGCCCTTTCCTGTGCGTTGAGACGATAGGGGAATATCCTCTTGTGACCCGCAAGATGAAGCTGTTCATAGCGGTCGCTGTCGTATGTCTCCTGAAATACGGTGACGTAATCCGCACCGCACTCGTGAAGATAAGCATACTCATCGGTATTCATGGGGTAGACCTCAATGCCGACATTCTTGAAATATTCGTGAGCGATACTGCACGCACGCCCGATGTATTCAACGTCACTCATTTTTTTGCTCTCGCCCGTGAGTATCAGCACTTCCTCCATGCCCGTCTTTGCGATGGCTTCCATTTCGCGGCGTATACCGTCCTCATCCAGCTTTGCGCGGCGTATCTTGTTATGACAGTTGAAGCCGCAGTAGATGCAGTGGATCTCGCAGTAATTCGATATGTACAGCGGCGTGAACAGTAGTACCGAATTGCCGAAATGCTTTTGAGTCTCGATGGTCGCACGACGAGCCATATCCTCTAAAAGGGTTCAGCGGCGGGAGAAAGCAGTGCTCCGAAATCATCGGGAGAAAGGTATTCAGCGGCAAGAGCTTTTTTCACATCAGCGGCGGTGTAGCGGTCATAGTCGTAATCATTCATGGCGCTGACTACCCTTTCACCGATATCCGAATCCTCCAGTATCTCCATATCGGGGAGATACTTCATGTGGTCGATCTTTTCCATTAGAAGCACCTCATTCCTTGATAAAGCCCGTAAGCGGCGAAGATGCGGATGCACGATCAAGCACACGTCCGGTTCCTGCAAGATATGCAGTTCTGCCCGCGATTATCGCGTGTTTGAACGCCTTTGCCATTTCCACGATATTGCCTGCGGTGGCGATAGCAGTGTTCGCCATGATAGCTGCAGCGCCCATCTCCATCGCTTCACAAGCCTGCGAAGGCTTGCCGATGCCTGCGTCAACGATTATAGGCAGGTCTATCTCTTCGATGAGTATGCGGATGAACTGCTTTGTGGCAAGCCCCTGATTTGAGCCTATCGGTGCCGCAAGAGGCATTATCGCGGCTGCGCCCGCATTGACCATATCTCTTGCCGCATAGAGATCGGGATACATATACGGCATGGGGATAAAGCCATCCTTCGCCAGCATCTCACAGGCTTTGGCGGTCTCGTAGTTGTCGGGCAGAAGGTATTTTGAATCGTGGATGACCTCTATTTTTATGAACTCTCCGCAGCCTGCTTCACGGGCAAGCTGTGCGATCTTGTATGCTTCCTCCGCGTTCCTTGCACCCGAGGTATTCGGCAGAAGCGTAACGCCTTCGGGGATATGTTCGAGGATATTTCCGCTGAAGCTGTTGACACGACGCAGAGCTAGTGTTACTATCTCCGCGCCCGCGTGTTCGACTGCCGCATTGATGAGGTCGAGGTCGAACTTTCCCGACCCGAGAATAAAACGTGATGAGAACTCATGTCCTCCGATGATAAGTTTATCAGCCATTTTACTTTACTCCTTACTATAATTGTTTTTCAAGAATTATCTACACCGCCCGCGAAGCCATGTGACCCGCACATATCATCACACGGGCGGCAGTCAGTCCCGTTACGTCAGCGATATCTGTTATGCCGTCACCGCAGACCGTCAGTTTATCGGTGATCTTCCTTGTGACTATGGCATTGGCGCTTCCGTATCCTGCCATGCCGTTTCCGCTGATGAGATACTTTTCCGGCATTTGTTCCATGACAGCGTTGACAAGCATCGCTTTCTGATCGGGGAGATCGAAGGCTTCTATGATTATGCCGCAGTCCGAAAATATCTCGGCGCAGTTTTCGGCAGTAATCCGCGTGTTATGCGCTGTGATATCACAGAATGGGTCTATCTGCGATAATATCTCCGAAAGGGCATCGACCTTTGCTTTGCCGATATGCGAAAGCGTATACAGCTGTCGGTTGATATTTGAAAGCTCTACGGTATCAAAGTCAGCTATCGTCAGATGCCCGACTCCGCTCCTTACAAGTGCGGCAGCTATATTGGAACCAAGTCCGCCGCAGCCTGCAATGCCCACCGATGCCCTCTTCATAAGCCCGTATATCGGTCTGTCACTGCGTGAATCGACGGCTTCGGCAAATTCTGCTTCTGTAATCAATGTATCAGCCGCCTCCCACAAACCCGATTATCTCCACCTCATCGCCGTCAGCAAGCACCCTGTCATATTGGGCTTTCGGCAGGATATCATTTCCTATCATGACAGCTGTACGTTCGGGTCTCAAGTTCATAGAAGCCAGCAGCTCCGTGACCGTCACGCTCGCAGTGTCCTTCGGTTCTCCGTTGATAATGACCATTATCATCACTCCCTGTATGTGTTTTCGGCGCAAAAAAAGACAGTACGCCCGGAGTTTGCACCGATGGTGGTACACCCCGGACGCACTGTCTTGCGTCTGTTATTTTTATATCATACTATATCGATATTGTCAATAGTTTGAGCGGAAGTCTTGGCAAGATCAGGAAGAAAAACAGCAAGAAAAATCAGCGAGAAATCAGCAAACTCTTCATGTTACTATTTTATTATATGCAAATATCCTACATTTGGCAAGTCCAATTTTGGTGGTATAATGATCTAAACAGGATAACGAAGGATAAAAGCTGCATATCCAAGTTATTTAATAGGTTTAATAAGAAATTTACATGATACCGATTGAAAAATTTGTCGGACTGTGGTATCATATATCATACTGAGATATTATCTTTAGGCGAAAGGCGGTAATATAATGATTACAAGAGATGAAGCGTTTGCACTTCTGAGAAAGTACAACAAGGATCATTTCCACTTGCAGCACGCACTTACGGTGGAAGCTGTGATGAAATGGTACGCCGAAAAACTGGGTTACGGCGATGATGCCGAATACTGGGGCATCGTGGGACTGCTGCATGATATAGATTTTGAACTTTACCCCGAAGAACACTGCCTTAAAGCACCCGAGCTGCTCAGAGACGGCGGTGTAGGCGATGATATCATACACGCTGTGTGCTCACACGGTTACAATATCACTGTGGGCTGCGGAGTGACCATCGATGTGGAGCCTGTACACGAGATGGAAAAGGTGCTTTTTGCGGCAGACGAGCTTACAGGGCTCATCGGTGCAGCCGCACTCATGCGGCCGTCAAAAAGCACAAAGGATATGGAGCTTAAATCACTGAAAAAGAAGTACAAGAGCAAAGGCTTTGCGGCCGGCTGTTCAAGAGATGTGATCGAACGCGGAGCCGATCAGCTGGGCTGGGAACTGGACAAACTGCTGACCATGACACTTGAGGCTATGGCGGACACCGAAGATACCATAAATGCCGAAATAGCTGCACTGTAAATGTGACTTGCAATAGTATCACGGAGTCGGTAAATATCAGAGCACTGTCAAGGATTATACTTTACAGATACGAAGAAAGCGGGCTGCTGTATAGTTACAGCACCCGCTTTTCGTTAAGCCTGATATATTACGCTCTAATTGACGGTCACATAGACTGACTTCTTGAATACATCGGCAGTTACCCACTGGCCGTTAACCTTAGCGAGGACTACCATTTTGTATTTGCCGCTGCGCACCTGCGGTGAAGTCCATCTGGTGATGCTGCCGTCAAGCTGCTTGACGACCTTCCACTTGTTATTCTGATATACGCCTATACCGTACTTCTCAGCACCGGTAACCTTGTCCCACTTGATGCCTATCTTGCCGTCCTTGACCTGTACATATACTTTGGGATAAAGGGCTGTCGCTTCCTGCTTGGGTGTTACAGTCTGGGCTTTGCTGAGATCCATACACCACTCGCCGCCGAACATAGCCACAACAGCCACCTTATAATTCTGACCCGCTTTGAGGTTATTAATGATATATGAGGTATCGGTGGTCTTGTCGAGCAGCT
Organism: uncultured Ruminococcus sp.; assembly: GCF_946187255.1. GTDB lineage: Bacteria > Bacillota > Clostridia > Oscillospirales > Ruminococcaceae > Hominimerdicola. The sequence continues at coordinate 882 of NZ_CAMHRZ010000062.1, read as the reverse complement.
TCCACTTGCCATCTACAAAACCTGCAATGCCGTACATCTCAGCACCTTCGACCTCATCCCAGCTGAGCTTTACCGCATTAGTACCCTTCTGACAGATGAATTCGGGGTTGACTTTTACTGCGCCGTCGAAATGTATCTTGGCACTGAGCAGCGATGGATTATAATCATCGATGGAGACTGCATCCCACTGTTTCTTTGAACCGTTATAGTATACATCGGTGAGGTTTTCACATTCAACAAAAGCACCGAAACCGATGGTTTTAACACTTGCGGGCAGCTTTACGGAACTCAGACCTGTACAGCCGGAAAATGCCACATAATCGATAGTATCGACACTTTCAGGTATTTCTATGCCTTCAAGACCGGTACATCTGTGAAAAGCACCATAACTGATACATTTCAAACCTTTGGATAGCTTTACTCCTTTGAGATTGGGGTTAAAACTGAATGAAAAAGCACCGATCTCGGCGACACTGTCGGAGATCTCTGCGCTTGTGAGGCTCAAACAGCCACAAAAAGCGTATTCATCTATAGTTACAACACCATTGGGGATCACTGTGTTTTTGAGGTTTTTACACTCATAAAATGCATGATCTCCGATCTTAGTTACACTATTGGGTATCATTGCGCTTGTAAGACTTTCGCATTTTGAAAAAGCATATTCTTTTATGACCCCGACACCATCGGGTATCACTATCTCTGAAAGTTTCCGGCAATTATAAAACAGATGATCCTCGATACTTTCTATACCTTTTGGAAGAGTTACACTTCTGAGGTTTATGCATTCATAAAAAGCATGATCGGAGATACTTGTAACACTATCGGGTATAGTTACACCATTAAGATCTGTGGCAGTATAAAAAGCATATCTTGAAATACTTG
>NZ_CAMHRZ010000061.1 GCF_946187255.1 uncultured Ruminococcus sp. | reverse complement strand
CAGACGTGTGCTCTTCCGATCTCGTTAGCCCCCAGCACCTTGACTCTGAAACGCTCGCCCACGCGGTATTCCTTGCCTGTGGAGAAGTTTTTCAGCTTCATCATGCCGTCGCACTCGTAAAAGCCCTCAGGCATATTGTCGATGTGCAGCAAGCCCTCGCAGGTGTTGTCAAGCTCGATGAACATACCAAAATCCGTGACGGATGTGATAACGCCCTCGTATTCCTCTCCGACGTGACCTGCCATATACTCCGCCTTGTAGCAGTCCTCGCAGGCGCGTTCGGTCTGCATGGCGGTAAGCTCCGTTTCGGTAGACCTGTCCGCAGCCGCATAGACGAACTTGTTGAACCTGCTGCGGCATTCCTCAGCAGACATTCCGTCCAGAAAAGCGGACATTATCCTGTGTATCGAAAGGTCGGGATAGCGGCGTATAGGTGAGGTGAAATGGGCGTAGTCCTCCAGCACCAGTCCGTAGTGTCCGATGGGCTCGGTATCGTACTTCGCCTTTGACATACTTCTCAGCACCGCATTATTGACTATCTTCTCAGCGTCCGTATTCTTGGACAGTTCCAGTATCTCCGCCATCTGTGCGGGCTTGGGTTCATCCCCGAGAACATATACTATATTAAGACCCGCCAGCAGTTCTTTCAGCGTGTCCACCTTGTCCGCAGAGGGCGGCTCGTGTACACGGTAAACAAAGGGCAGCTCGTTCTCCTGCCCGAAACGTGCGGCGCACTCGTTGGCGGTCAGCATGAAGTCCTCGATCATCTCCTGCGCAAAGCCGCGAGTATACTCGCCCACACCCACACAGACATTCTCATCATCTATCATCAAAGCACTCTCGCTGGTCTCTATCTGCGGCGCACCGCGTCCCAGACGCTTTTTGCGCAGTATCTCCGCCAGTTCTTTCATCAGCGGCAGCTGCTCTGTCACCTCTGCATATTTCTCAGCCATCTCACGGCTGATATATCCGTCCAGTATATCGTTTATCTCGGAGTATACGCCCTTGACCCTCGACCTTATGAGGGATTTTGCAAACTTGTAGCTGACGATATTTCCCGCACTGTCCAGTTCCGCCAGACAGGTGAAAGCCAATCTGTCCTCCTGCGGATTGAGGGAGCATATCCCGTTTGAAAGCTCCGCAGGCAGCATGGGAATGACCCTGTTTGCGTAGTATACGCTGGTGCCCCTTTGAAAGGCTTCGTTATCCAGTGCCGATCTGGGTGTGACATAGTGGGAAACATCCGCGATGTGTACCCCCAGTATATAGCCGTTTTCCGTCTTCTGCACCGATACGGCATCGTCGATATCCTTAGTATCTGCGCCGTCAATGGTAAATATAGGCAGCTCGCGCAGATCGAGCCTGCCCTCTTTTTCGGCTTCGGATATTCCCGCCGCTGACACCTGCCTTGCTTCCGCAATTACCTCCGCAGGAAAAACGGGCGTTAGTCCCGCAGCCTCAACTATTCCCAGTGCACACACCGCCGCTTTCAGCGAGCTGCCGAGACAGGATACTATCTCGCACCTGTGTTCGCTGTGCCGCTCGCCGCGCCTGGTGATGACCGCCACCGCCTTGTCGCCCTCATGCAGTTCCAGTCCGAAAGGATTGACGAAATCCAGCGCGTATTTTGATATAACATCGGGCATTATTTTCAGCTTGCCGAATTCATCCACTATCTCGCCGCTGAACCTGCTGAAATTTTCCTCCTCGATGGATACTACCTCACCTTCGGGGCTGTCACCGCGACTTTCCCGCAGCTGTACCATAACAACATCTCCGGGCATTGCGCCCAGCAGCCGCTTGCCGGGAATGAATATCTCCTCACCGGTGTCCACATTCTTGACGAACCCGAAACTCTTGTGCAGCCGTGTCACGGTACACTTTTTCAGCTTGCCGCCCTTTCCTAGTGTGAAGCCCAGCTTGCCTTCGGTGATCTCGCCCTTTTTCTTCATTTTGTCCACTGTCTTGGCGAACTTATCGAAATCGAAATGCCCCTTGCGGAAGCACTTCACCAGCTCCTGAAAGGTGACGGGCTTTTTGCCCGAAGCTTTCAGCTTGTTGTATATCTGTTTTCTGTAATCCTGTTTCATATATTCCTCTTATTACTTTCTTATATATCTTGTCTTCCAGTCTCTTTCGGCTTCATCCCGTGTGTAATAGCACCTGCGCAGGAAGGGATCTCCCTTATCCCAAGCCACACGCAGCTGTTTAAGATCTTCCATAATTATGCGGTAGTCGCAGATATCCCAGCTGTTGTAAACACGCTTGAAGGCGCTCTTTCCGCCGCTTATCTCGCTCCTGCGCACAGCCCTGTTGGCGAGCGTCTTAGCCCTGTAGCGATGCGGACCGCGCTTTTCACGGTCTTTATGTACATAAAACCTGTAATAGCTCCTGCTCATACTGCACCTCCTGCTGTACAATAGAACGTACTGTTATATGTCACCGTTTGTCTTTCATTTTTTCAAGATATGTTATTATCGAAGCTGTCTTTTCATCGCCCGCAAGCTCAGCGCAATTTTTGGCAACTCCGTAGCACACGGGATAGAATGTGTTCTCCTTTATATCCTTTGCGAAAAATCCGCTGGTATGCGCCCATATACTGCCTATCAGCGCATTATCCGCCTTCATTATGTTCAGCGCTTCCTCAAAGAAAGCCCTGCCGTTGGCGGTTCTCAGTATATCGGTGTGCTTTATGAAAAGTGTGGCTGCTCCCTTTGCATCTCCGTGAGCACACAGCCATTCTATCATGCGCTTTGCCGCAGAAAGCTGCCGCATCACCGATCTATTGTACGGATCATCTCCCTCAAATGCGCGTGCATAGCAACCCTTGACTGCGATCTCCTCATCATCGGCTCTGCCCGTGAATTTCGAGAACCAGCTGAACACGAATATACGGTCGCCGTCAAGCCCTTCAGCCTTATATCTGTCCACCAGTTCACAGACTATATCGGTCATATCCAGTTCGTGGGCGAGCTCGATGCTGTCCTCAATATTGTACTTATATATATCTTCGGGGTACTGCTCCGCGTAGCTCTCAGCTGTTTCAAAGCCGCAGTAGCAGTCATAATTTGCGTTCTTAGCCCTTTCGTAGAGCGGCTCGTCTTCGGGCTTGCGGTACTGTTCCATCAGCACTGCAAGCAGCTCCAGATTTGCACCGATGCCCTGAAAACTGCTCTTTTCGCGGGATATGATCTCCTGCTCAAACAGCTGCCGCACCAGCTGTTCCCGCTGCGGCTCGCCTATTTTCACCGCCCCGAACCGCAAAGCATACAGCAGCCGTTTTCTCGCGGAGTAGTTCTCGTCGGTGTCGCCGTATTCATCTGTATGCTTGCATTTATAGAAATACCTTGATATTTCGCCGTTCATACAGCGTTCCGCCTCAGCGGACAAGCGCCGCTTTATCTCGGTCAGCTGTCCCTTATGATACATAAGACCGTCCTTTCATACGCACAGCTGCGATCAGCTGCCCGTTCAAACGCCCTCTTTAAAACAGAGTGCCGTGTATTCTTCCTTTAATCTATATCCGAACTTCGATGCGATCTTCAATGACATTGTATTCGCCGCATCCCAATGGGCGGTGAGACCCCGTCTTGCACATTCCGCGATGAATGCCGCACCCGCCGCCGTCGCAAGACCTTTCCTGCGGTGATCGGGGTGGGTGGCTATCTCCACCTCTACTCCCCTGCTGTATGCCGAATAGCAGGAAGCCGCGCATATAAGCCTTCCCTCATGGGTGATGCAGCAGCCGAAGGCGTTGTCCGCAAAATCATTATAGTCCGAAAAATTTCCCACAAACGCCCACGACCATGTCTCCCGCAGTGCCTGTGTGTATATATCCTCGTCGATCATCCCCGCCTTATATTCGGGAAAAGCGGATATATCCGCCAACGCTTCAAGCGCCGCAAGATCATGGCTTTTCGGCGGTGTGGTACGGTAACGCACCGTCTTTTCAAGCCCTTTTCCCAGTGCGAGAAGTGCCTGCGTCCAGCCCTCACCTGCGGGCATGAATACCGCCTCGCTGTTATTTTCTGCCAGTTTAAAGGCTTCCGCCGCAAAGGAGGGGTCGCCCGCTGTAAAATAAAAGTCCCCCGCACATATCACCGCCGCAGTGGGCGCGTCGGGGTCGTCGCACCAGCCTGTGCCTGTCCTGCCCTCAGCATAGCTTATCAGCACCGAGTCCTCAAAGCCCGCAAACATGGGCACTATCTTTTCTCTCTTATCTGTGATTATCATGCTGTCTCCCTCTTCACACGAAAAAAAGCCCCGCATTATGGCAGGGCTGCATCATTTTCCTTAGTCTTTATGCGGATAGTTCCCGCTGACAAAGATCACTTGTTGAGATAACCGTGAATGATATTGACTGCAACAGTCAGTATAAACAGTACTATCGCAGCATTTCTGGTCAGCTTGTTCAGCTTGGCTTCACGGGTATTGCCTGTGTTCTTGCCATAGAACGAATCATTGTAGCCGCCGCCGATAGCAGAGGTCAGACCGTCATCCTTAGACTCCTGGACCAGTACCACCAGTACTATAACAATGCTGCATAAAGCCAGAACTACGCCTGCACCTATCTCGATGGGGTTCATGCTCATAATACTTTCCTCCATTTGAGTATAACATAATTTATCACATTATACCACACTTTTCCGCAAATTGCAATAGGTTTTGAAAAAATATTTTTAGGTACACAGCGGCGGACAATCATTACTGTCCGCCGCAGGATATCTTATCTTTCGCTTATGGGGATATATGCCCTTTCCTTAGCCACTGCCTTGTATGCGGGACGTATTATCCTCTTGCCTGTTACCAGTTCTTCAAAACGGTGAGCGCACCAGCCGGGCATTCTCGATACCGCGAACATGGGCGTGAACAGATCCTGAGGAACGCCCAGCATCCTGTATACGAAGCCGGAATACATATCCACGTTCGCACACATTGCCTTGTCGCTGCCCTTTATTTTCAGGAAAAGCTCGGGGGTAAGGCGCTCGATGGTCTCCAGCAGCCTGTACTCCTTTTCAAACTCGGTGCCCACAGCCATGCGCTTTGCGTTGGCTTTGAGTATCACAGCTCTCGGGTCGGAAAGGGTATACACAGCATGACCCATGCCGTATATCAGACCCGACTTGTCGAAGGCTTCCTTTTTAAGTATCTTGGTCAGGAAATCAGCGACCTCGCCCTCATCGTCCCAGTTGGAAACGTGCTGCTTTACGCAGTCCTGCATAGCCGATACCTTTATATTCGCACCGCCGTGCTTGGGTCCCTTGAGGGAGCCTATGGCTGCGGAGTAAGCGGAATAGGGGTCGGTGCCCGAAGATGTCAGCACGCGGCAGGCAAAGGTGGAGTTGTTTCCGCCGCCGTGTTCGGCGTGGAGCATCATCAGCAGGTCCAGCAGCTTTGCTTCGTCGTCGGTGAACTTTCTGTCGGGACGTATAGCCGCCAATATCATCTCCGCCGTGCTGTGCTCGGGATCAAGGGGATGCAGGAACATAGTCTGATTGTCGAATGTCCTCTTCTTCACCTGATAAGCCAGCGTCATTATGTAAGGCAGCTTGGATATTATGGATATAGCCGTCGCCATCTCGTATTCGGGCGCACGGTTCTCGGGATTGTCATCGTAGGAATAAAGCGACAGTATCGCGCGGGACATCTTGTTCATGATATCCTTCGAGGGCGCTTTGAGTATCATATCCGAGAAGAAATCTCCCGGCAGAGGACGGTTCTCGGCGATCATCTGTCTGAAAGCCGCCAGCTCGCCCTTGTTAGGCAGCTCGCCCAGCAGAAGAAGGTATACTATCTCCTCAAAACCGAAGCGGTTCTCCTTGACTGCGTTACCCACAAGATCGTTTATATTATAGCCGCGATAGATCAGCTGACCCTCGATCGGCATTTTTTCACCTTCGTTTACAACATATCCGTGAACGTTGCATATATTTGTAAGACCCGCCGTAACACCCGTACCGTCGGCGTTTCTCAGACCCCTCTTGACTCTGTACTTGTCATAATAGCCGGGGTCTATGGTATTGTTCTTTACAAACTGCTGGCAAAGCAGCTTCCTCGCTGTATCGTTTACCATTGTGCTTCCTCTCACTTTCCTTGGATATTATGTAATTATACCACATTATGCGGGTTTTGTCAACTTAATAAAATAAAAGCAGCTGTCACAAGTCAAATCGTTGCTTTTATGTAGATTTTTAATTAACGATCGTATATTTGTTAATGATTTACTTTACAAATCAGCACTTATAGTATATAATGAATAAGATACAACAAGTATCAATACAAAGTGAGTATCATCAGATCATAAAATTTTTCATAAATTTTTATGAGGTAATAATTTATGAAAAAGATAATATCATTGATAACTGCATTAAGTCTCAGCGTCTGCTGTGCAGCCCCCGCCTTTGCCGATGCAGGATTTACCGAAGATGAAATACCTGAAAGCATATATGACTACGAGCAAGGCTGGACGATCACGAAAAATTCCTCCTGTACTTCAGAGCTGACAGGGCACGCGACCATCGTATAGATATCTGCGACGTTATGAGGATAGCTGCCACGATCAAAGGCATAGACCCCATTGTTCCTTATAAAGCAAAAATCGACAGCATTTGCAAAAAATACGGACTTCAGGAGAGGGCTATAATAGGTCACAGTATGGTATCGATACATCTTGACTGCTACGACAAAGAGGCTGTCAATGAGATAGTGGCTTATGCAAAAGAAGTCGATCCCGAGCACAAAATAATAAAAATAAGTGTCGATGAATGATATGTACAAAACAGGCTCCCCCGCCGCGTGCGGGAGAGCTTTTCTTGCTTTGCGGGCATTTGTGATGAACTCATCCGCATAAGATGCAGAGAGTGTGAAAAACTATCTAAAAGTCTAAAAAACCTGTTGGCGCCGCGCTTTAATTCGTGAGATTTGTGCGTTGTAATTTCGGGGGATTTGGGCTATAATATTATTTGTGTAATTTTGTTTATTTGAGATGTTAAAGGTGAAAATAAGGGTTTCCGCTTAAAGGGGAATGATCTATGAACGATAACAAAGAGCTTACGGTCGCTTCCGCCGAACTGCGCGAAATGATCACAAAGGCTATGGCTGCGGGCAGCGGTCCCTCCGCAAAGGATGCGGAGCACAGCGGGCATAAAAAAGCCCACAGCGGGCGCAGCGACAGGAATGAACGCAGCAGCAGCAGGAAAAGTCACGGCTCCCGCCGCAGCAGCGGTAAAAGATCACATTCGGCAGGCAGCGGCAAAAAAGCAGTACATAAGCACAGCAGCCGCGTGAACCTGCGGGGCGGCTGGAGCATACAGAAAAAGACAGGCGTCACACTGGGGTTCATATTCCTTGCACTGGTGCTGGTCATGGGGGTAATAGTGGGGCTTTTCTTCCACTACACGGGTATGCTGAAAAAGCGCGATAATTCCATAAGGACAGACAAACCGCCTGTGGACAGCAGAGATCTGGTGGACGAGGAAGACACGCTGAAAGAGGACGAGCAGGAAAAGGAACTTCGGGCGCTGCTGGAACAGAAATCCAGGAAGATATCCAGCAAGGACGTTATGAACGTGCTGCTGATAGGTGAAGATATCCGCGACACCGCCACCGAGGACAGAGGCAATACCGATGTCATGATGCTCATATCCATAAATAAGAAGAACCGCACCATAACCCTGACCTCACTGATGAGGGACACTTGGGTATATATGGAAAAGTTCAACGTCAACGGCAAGCTGAACCAGGCGTACTGGTACGGCGGTGCGGAGTATCTCGAAGAAGTTATAGCTGATTATTTCAGCATAGATATCGACAGGACGGTAAAGGTGAATTTCATGCAGTTCATCGATATAGTCGAGGCTGTTGGCGGTCTTGACCTTGATGTCAGCTACACCGAAGCAGTGGCGATGTACGACCCGATGGGCGAGCAGAACTATTATCTCAAATTGAACCCCGATATCGACTACGATCCAGATGATGACTATATCGATCTCTCGATGTACGGCAAGGAGGACTGGGTCAACTACTACGACGTTGACGGAAAGTTCTGCACCACTATTGAGTATGAATCGGAGGAGGACACCGTCAAGCACCTGCACCTGAACGGCAACCAGTCGCTGGCTTATGCAAGAACAAGGTACGGCTGCGGCGATGACTACGGCAGAACGATGCGTCAGAGAGAGACCATCACCGAGATCGTCAAAAAGGCGAAAAAGCTCAATCTGGTACAGCTGGATCAGCTGATGAAGGATGTGCTGCCCGAGGTGGAGACAGACCTGACAGAGGGCGAGATAGCCGAGCTGCTGCTCAACGCCTTTGATTATATGAGCTACGATATCCAGCAGCTGCGCCTGCCTTCGGACGGATACTATGAACCGGGTGTAATAGACAGCCAGAGCTGCCTGACGGTGAATAACTGGCAGTTCCAGGCGAACGCGGCGTTCCTGAGATATATGGTATACGGAGAGTGCAAGACCTCCGATGAAGCGAAGGAACAGTATCAGAAGGAGATCGACGACGGCACGTTCTATGAAAAGAACGATTTCCAGCCACCGATGTACTGGTAATAATAGTAAAAACATAAGGTCGGTACCGCATAGTACCGACCTTTTATCGTTTCTTCTCAAACAGCTGCAGCGATCAGTCTTCCTTTGCACTGCGGTGCAGCTGCCTGCCCGCCAGATAATCAAGACTGACCTTGTAAAGATCCGCCAGCTTAATAAACAGATGCATGGGCATTTCGCGTTTTCCGCTTTCGTACAGCTGATACTGCTGCCTGGTTATCTCCAGTTGATCTGCGACCTTCTGCTGTGAAAGATCATTGTCCTCACGCAGATCGCGGATCCTCTGATAGTGATGCATACTATCCCCTCCTTAAATTACTCGCGCACCTTAGTCCGGATCGTAAGGTGGATCGATATAATCATATACCTGTACCATATCTCCTCTCTACTAGATTTTACCATATTCTTATCCTATATAATACATTCTGCACGCCCTTGTATGCCCATATAAACCGTTAATTTTGCCTGAATTTTTTATGAATTTGCACAATTATTTTGCAAATAATATTCCTATACCGAATATTTAACAGCCTTTTACCCCCGCAGCAGCGCACTCGGTTGACAAAATCAAAGAAAAATGTTACAATAATTATATATGTTGCCGTGAAGGAGGTGCGCAGAATGGAGACAAGGGGCATAGTGCTGCCCGATTACAGTGTGCTGATGTCGGTGTACAAAGGAGAAAAGCCCGAGTATCTGCGGGCTTGTATCGAAAGTATGCTGGGACAGTCCTTTGTCACGAATGACTTCGTGCTGGTGTGCGACGGTCCGCTGACAAGCGAGCTGGACGCTGTCGTGGATGAGTATGAAGAAAAGTATGAGTTCTTCCGTCCGCTGCGCCTGCCTGAAAATATGGGTGTCGGTCACTGCGCGAACGAGGGTCTCAAAAAGTGCGTCAACGAGTATATCGTCAAGATGGACTCGGATGACATAGCACTGCCCGAACGCTGCGAGCTTTCCATGTACCTGATGGCAAAGCATCCGGGTATAGATATACTCGGCGCATATATCAGTGAATTCGACAGCGGCACAGGCAATGAGATAGCCATTAAGAAAACGCCTTCGGGCAATGCCGCCATAAGGGAATTCGCAAAGCGGCGCAATCCCTTCAACAACCCCACGCTGGTGTACAAAAAGTCATGGGCTGAAAAGATAGGCGGCTATTCCACCGTAAGGCGCTGCGAGGACTACGACTTCGTGGTGAGGATGCTGGCTGCGGGGGCTGTGGGCAGAAATATCCCGAGAGTGCTGGTAAAGTACAGGGTCACAGGCGGGAATTACAACAGGCGGCGCAACTGGGCGAACACAAAGTCGTTTATCGCCGTCCGCTGGAGGATACACCGTTCGGGCTTTTCGAGCCTGTGGGATTTTACGGTGACTTCCGCCGCACAGCTGGTGATGTTCCTGCTGCCCTCTTCACTGACGGGGCATTTTTACAGGAGACTGCTGCGCTGACAAGCAAATTAAGCCCGATCCGGGGCGCAGTTCTTACAGAAAGAATACAAATTGTTGCATAACAAGTACATTTAAGTAAAATCACTTGACTTTATGCGGAATAATTGGTAATATAATTGAAGCGCCCGAAAGTCGGGTGCAAAGATGAGAACCGGACGACCGTTACTGACGGTCATTGAAATAAAATGAAGTAAGGAGGTTCGGTATGGAACCGAGTGTTAAGCTGTGCATGGGCTGCATGAACGAACTTGACCCCGACGGGCACTGTCATTATTGCAGCTATTCGGACGATATCCCCCATTTACAGTCTTATTTAGCACCGAAAACTGTGCTGGACAACAGATATGTGATCGGTAAGATGCTATCCTACAACGGTGAGGGCGCATCGTATATCTGCTATGATATGGTGGGCAAATGCAAATGCGTCTGCCGTGAGTATATGCCCGACACCCTCTGCGAAAGAGAGTCGGACGGGCTGACTATTCAGGTGAACAAGGACTGTCTTGCGAAGTACAAGACCTTTATGTCGGAATTTGCGGACATGAACAAGGTTCTGTCGCGTATGCGCAATCTGGCGCATATCGTTACTGCTAAGGATATGTTCGCGGAGAACAATACGACTTATGTCATACTTGAATATGTGGAGGGCGTTTCGCTGAAAAAGTTCCTCCAGTCCAACACAGGATTCCTGACATGGGAACAGGTGAAAAAGCTGTTCGTACCGCTGTTCACAACATTGAACATCATCCATAACGCGGGTATAATCCACAGAGGCATATCCCCCGAGAATATCATAGTAACAACCGATGGCGAGCTGAAACTTACAGGCTTCTGCATAAGTTCCATAAGGACATCGAATACAGGTATGATCGCCGAGTTCTATTCGGGCTATACAGCCCCCGAGCAGTATTCTTCACTGCAGTGGCAGGGGACCTGGACGGATGTATACGCAGTGGCTGCGGTGGTATACCGCATACTCACAGGGTCTATGCCGCTGGATGCCAACACCAGGATACATAATGATACTATGGTGGATGCGAACCGCATAAACCCGAGAATACCTCAGCATATCTCCGATGCGCTGGCACAGGCGATGGCTGTGCGCGGCGAGGAGAGGACAAAGACCGTGACCGAACTGGTGTCGGGACTTTTTGAACAGCCTTCCAGGATGGAACATCCCAAAGGCTCCACCCAGACCATACCGATACAGCACATCCCCCGTGAGGACAGACAGCGCAGGAACGAGGAGGATGACTGGGAAGAAGAGGACGATTACAAGTCACCCAAGAAAAAGGGCAGCAAGGTAGCAACTATCGTAGGTATATGCGTGCTGGCAGTGCTGCTGATAATAGGTATATACCTCATGACACAGCTGTTCGCTCCGCCCGATGATACAAAGACTACCGTATCAAAGGCTCCGCGTTCGGATGTGCTCAACAGCAGCGAAGAGGAAGAGGACGATTACGACTACGGCACAACGACCACCACTCAGGCAACGGCACCCGTTGATGACACAGAGTACGGTATGGGCTCAATTATGCCGAATATCGTCGGTCTGTTCTACAATGAAGTTGAGAAGAAGATGGGCAACGAGTTCACGCTGAAACCCAAGTATTACTACTCCGAAGAAGACGAGCGCGGACTGGTAAGAAGCCAGAGCATCCCCGAAGGCTCGGATTACGACCCCACCAGGAAGAACGACCTCGTAATGGATGTATGCGCGGGACCTCCGACTATACCCGTACCCGACTGCAACGGATGGTCAAAGACGGATTATCTGGCACTTCTCAACACGCTGAACATAAAGTACAGCGTGACCACCGAGAAGCACCCCTCTATCGCAATGGACTACGTTATAAGAACCAGCATCCCCTCAGGCGGATATATCAATATCGAAAAGGGCGAGACGCTGACAGTCGTTGTATGCAACGGCAAGGCTGCTGAGACTACCGCCGCCACAAAGGCGACGACCTCTGCCAGCGCAACGGAAACACAGGCGACTTCGGAGACCTCCGCATGGACGGATACCCAGCCCGTTTGGACCGATACACAGCCCGTCTGGTCGGATACAGAGCCCGTTACAGACCCTGTGGCGGACTACGGAAACGGCTACGATAACAACGGATATTAAACGTTTTCGGTATTTTTCATTAAATAATGAACCTTATCTAAAACGTTTTTGAAAAAATGTGAAAAAGTATCCAAAGCCCTTGACAAGTCGAGGGCTTTGTGATAATCTTAGATGTGGAAAATAAGAAGAAACAGGGCGGAAGTATGTTTTTCTGCCCGAATTTGGAGGTATATATTATGGCAAAGAAGATCGGCGTTCTCACAAGCGGCGGCGACGCACCCGGCATGAATGCTGCTGTAAGAGCAGTATGCAGAGCAGCTCTGACAAGGGGTATGGAAGTCGTTGGTATCAAGAGAGGCTATAACGGTCTGCTTAACGGCGAAGTCATCGAGATGAATGCAAGAACTGTATCGGGTATCATCCAGAGAGGCGGTACTGTCCTCTATACAGCAAGATGTCCCGAATTCAGGACAAAAGAGGGTGTTGCCAAGGGCAAGGCAGCCTGCGAGGCAATGGGTCTTGACGGTATCGTCGTTATAGGCGGCGACGGTTCTTTCAGAGGTGCTGCCGATCTGTCCGCTATGGGTATCCCCTGCATCGGTCTGCCCGGAACTATCGACAATGATATTTCCTGCACCGAGTATACTATCGGCTACGACACCGCAATGAACACAGCTATGGAAATGATCGACAAGATCAGAGATACCGCACAGTCCCATGACAGATGCTCTGTTATCGAAGTAATGGGCAGAAATGCAGGCTACATAGCTATCAACGTTGGTCTGGCTGTAGGTGCAGAGGCTGTTATCACTCCCGAAGAGGAGTACGATCTGGACGAGATCTGTGCCAAGATGAAGAATACCATGAAGACCGGTAAGACCCACTTCCTCATCGTTGTTGCTGAGGGTGTTGGCAAGACCGACGAGATCACCAAGATCATCAGCGAGAAGACAGGCGTTGAGACAAGAGCAACTATTCTGGGTCATGTTCAGAGAGGCGGCTCTCCTACTGTTCGCGACAGAGTTATCGCTACACAGATGGGCTTCCACGCTGTTGAGCTGCTGGAAAAGGGCATCGGCAACAGAGTTGTCGGCATGAAAGACAACAAGATCTACGACGTTGATATACAGGAAGCACTCTCCATGAAGAAGCCCTTCGAGGACGAGCTGTACGCTATCCTGAATGAGACTGCGTTCTGATAATTTAAGGTAATAATGCGCGGTCAGCGATGACCGTACACATTATACAGAGTAGGATACCGAGCGTTAAGTGTCCTGCGGACGGGGAGTTGCCGCAGGAACGAAAAGGCGCGTATCATAATGATACGGTTTTGCGGTTCGGTGTTCGCATCCCGCTGAATGTGTAAAAGAGAGCTTTTCATGAACTACTCCTTTATGCACGAGGCTGTGTTGTAAAAAGGAGGAAATTTATGAAGAGCTTTTTTTCGTCGTTCGGAAAGTCAGCGAAGGAGCTGACTAACATCAGATGCCTGTGTGTTACGGGCATTTTCATTGCAGTTTCCATGCTGCTTGAATCTCTGACAATTAACACACCCTATTTCAAGATCAGCTTTGCTTACCTGGCGGCTGCCTGCATAGGTATGCTTTTCGGACCCACAGTCGGCTTTTTCGCAGGTCTTATCTGCGATGTCGTAGGCTTCATCGCTAATCCCGCAGGTGCGCCTTTCCTGCCTGCATATACGCTGGTACAGGGTCTTTCGGGACTTATCTACGGTGCTGTGCTTTACACTAAGGTCGATTATTCGATATTCTCAAAAAAAGCAGAAGACGGTAAGGAAGCCGTTACCAAAAGCGGTCTCAGTGTGCAGTTCTTCGTTCGCATAGTTGTAGCTAAGCTGCTGAATATAACCATCATCAACATTTTCATCAACACTGCACTGAATATGCATTACGGCTTCATTCCTAAACAGGCTTACAGTGCTGCAATCGCTGCAAGAGTCATCAAAAATCTCGTTCAGCTGGCTGTTGATATTCCGCTGATGTTCGCAATACTGCCTGCGGTTTATCTGGCGTACAGACGTATGTCCGTAAACAGGAAAACTGCTGCCTGAAACCTAAATTACTAAAAACTCCCAATTTTGTAAATTTTCTGTGAACTTTATCGCCGCTATCATGGCTTTTGAAAACAATTAAGCCGGAAAGTTTTCGTCATTATGCTTTATTCTACCCCCAACGAATAAAGCAGTATAAACAGTTAAAAGTGCTGTTTATGGTAAATGCTGTCTTTTATTGGGTGAAAAATGATATAAATTAAAATATATCACCAAAGAATACAACTTATTGACAACTGCTTACGAAAACGTTATAATAAGGGTGTACTTGGGGAAGTATATTTATAAAGGCGGGGATAAGTTCATAGTGCTTTGGCTTTTTTGCACGGACATATCCGAAACATCACAGCTGCATCGCATTTAGCGGTGCAGCTGTTTATTTGGTCCTGACACGGGACAGGCGGGCTCGTTACCGGCAGTGTTGCGGGACGTGGAGCGTTTCTCAGTAGCCTTTGGATTTTTAAC
>NZ_CAMHRZ010000060.1 GCF_946187255.1 uncultured Ruminococcus sp. | reverse complement strand
ACCAGATAGGTTCTGTTTCCGAAACTCTGGAAGCTATCAAGATGGCACACAAGGCAGGATACACAGCTATCTCATCTCACCGTTCGGGCGAGACAGCCGATACCACGATCGCTGACCTTGCAGTTGCCCTCAACACCTGCCAGATCAAGACAGGCGCACCCAGCAGAAGCGAGCGTGTAGCAAAGTACAACCAGCTTCTCCGCATTGAGGAACAGCTTGGCGGTTCGGCTTGCTATCCTCAGATGGGCGCATTCAATGTGAAGAAATAGACATATCACTTCCCTATAAATATAGTGACAGCAGCTGATCTTCGGCTGCTGTCACTTTTCTTTTCTGTGTTATTCTACATTTTTCAGTGCAAGCACTTTAGGTATCCTGCGTATGCGGAAGAAGTCAATTACCGTTATCACCAGATATGCCGCGAACACCAGTACAAATTCCTTTACAAAGCCCGAGAACGGCATCGTGAATTCAAACCAGCCGCTCAGCTTCATCATCATCACGCCCCAGTACATCGACATAAAGGTGTATGCCAGATAGATGGAAAGGAACTCCGAGAAGAACACGGTTATACCCGTAGGGATAAGGTACAGTGAAGCTATTTCTTTGTTGTCGTATCCCAGTACCTTCGTCATGGAGATAGCCCTCTCGTTTTTCTCGATGATCAGCTTTGTCAGCAGATAGAGTATTATCGCCGCGATAATAATACATATATACTGGAAATAACCCATATACGCGCCCATTGAGTGATCAAGCTGTCGGGCTATCTTCAGCATATCGTCTTCGGTTATCTCCTTGGCTATGTATTCCTCGTTGATGTCATCTATCTTTTCGTTGCAGAGAAAACCGCTGAAATCACCTTCGTCCTTGTCGAACATCTCATTGAAGCGGTCATTTGTTGTGAATACGGCAATGCCTGCTGAATAATCATATATGCCGTATACCTTCCAGGTATAGTCCTTATGCTCGTATTTTTCCGAAAGAACTATCGTGTCACCAACGCTTACTTTGTATTTGTCGGCATAAGCCTGCGAGATGTATACCTCGTCAGCATCGGCTTTTTCGTCATAGTCCTTTTCAAGGCGGATATATCTGCTGTTTTCGGCAGCACCGTATACCGTGACCTCTTCGTTGTATACATCGCTTTTTCTTTCAAGTGATGCAGCGGAGAATATCTCGGCATTTTTGGCATTCGTAGTTATCCTGTTGCCGTCATCGTCCTCAGTGCGGCTGAGTATCACCTGTTCTTTGGAAAACATCGTTTCCGTCATGTGCCCCTGATAGTATGACAGCGTTTCGGGAAGACCCACAGCAAAGGAAAGCAGCAGCATAACAAAGGTTATACCAACAAAAAGCATCAGATAATTAGGTATGTTCTGCAAAAGCACCCTTGTGCGGAAACGTGTGAAAAATCTCCACTTAGGCAGACGTATCGCTTTTTTTCGCTTTGTTTGTTTAAGGTCATGCCTGAGAAAACGCAGTGGCGAAAGTCGGAGCGTCCTTATTATGACCAACAGGTTTATCAGCAGCATGAGTATTATCGGTACTATCGTTGTGCGTATAAACGCTTCGGGAGTCCAGAGTGTGGTGAAACCCGGCAGGCTGTAGCTTTGGAAATACATTCCGACCACAGTGTCCTTGAAAAACGTATATCCCAGCACATTTCCGACTATCGCCGCGAATACGACTATGACCAGCGGTGCGCTCATGTAGTATCTCAGCAGCTCACCCTTTGTGTAGCCCGATGCGCGGAGAGTTCCAATGACCGTAGATTCCTTTTCAAGAGTTGCGCTTATTGTCACAGCGAATATGAATGCAAGCACAGCTGTCAGGATATACAGCAGCGCTCCGCCCATAGCCTTGTCCTTTCCGAGATCGTTCTGCGCAAATGTAAGCGCCTGATTTGCATAAGCGGGAACAAAGTCCTCTATCTTGATATCTTCGTTCTCCGATACAGCCACCTGTGTTATCAGCGCTTTCAGGAACTTGTCGGAAAGCTCCTTTTCCTCAAATTCATCGGCGGGTGCATCATCGTATGCATAAGCGTAATTCGCCCGAGTGTTGCTGTGTATGCGGTCAAATCCCTCGTCCGTTACCATAGCTACATCAAAGGTCAGCGCATCGAACATGGTGTCGGTGTTGCTTTCATAAAGGGTGGAATAATCCTCAAATGCCGCAAGTCCGCTCACCTCAAACTCCGCATTTCCTGCGATAAGAGTATCCCCGACTTTTATGCCCGCATTGTCCGCGTGCATACGGTCGATCATTATCTCGTTCTCGGTTTCGGGCGCACGTCCGTCAAGTATGTCATACAGGTCGATATCCCTGCGTTCGGGGTAAACTCTTACAGCGGACTTCTCATCGTCCGTTCCATCGGCGTTCTCAGAAACGTCCTTGTAAAACAGTTCATATACCGTCACAGGCACAGCATCGAATTTTTCGTCAAGGTCATATCTGTCCGAAAGTTCGGCGTATTTTTCGTCTATCTCTTTGTCGATCTCCTCATGGGCTTTTTCGATAGCTTCATCAAATGCTTTTGTGTAGTCTTCGGATCTTTTGGCTTCCTTGACAGCCTCTTCATACGCCTTGTCATAGTTTTCGGTGATAGCAGTTTCCACCGCCGTATCAATAGCGGACTGCTTTTCATCATCAGTATACTTCAAGCCTTTTTTCTCGGCTTCTGCAAGCTGTCCTTTTACTATGGCTTCAGTCTGTTCGGTTATCGCAGCTTTTACCTGTTTCGCGACTTCCTCTTCAACTGCTTCATCCACAGCCTTTCTGACTTCGTCCTCCGCTTCTTTGTAGGCGCGTTCCTTATACACAGCGGGAACATCCGCAAGCACGCCGCTTTCTATACCCGCTATCGTAGCTTCATCGGCTTTTTCAGATAGCCTGAAATGTCCGTGCTCACGTTTGAATTTGGTCACATTGTTATCAAGAGTGGAAAGCATACTGTTGTTGGCAACATACATTCCCGAAACAAATCCGATAGTCACCACAAGCATCAGGAATATCATCAGATAACGCTTCCTGTCTCGCCAAAGGTCTTTCCACACGCGCTTTATCAGGGGATTTTTTGGGCGCTTGCCAAATGAGATGTTCTTATCCATAAGCCCACCCCTTACCAGTCAAGCTCGGCGGCTGTTTTCTTTTCGGTGTTCACCGTATCGCGCCTTATTTTGCCGTCGCGCAGCTTTATCACATGGTCTGCCATTTCCTTTATGGCTTCGTTGTGAGTGACCATTATGATCGTATTTCCGTACTTGTGGTTGACTTCCTCTATCAGCTGTAATATCTCCTTTGAGGTATTGTAATCCAGCGCACCCGTAGGTTCATCACAGAGAAGTATATCGGGATTTTTGACTATCGCTCTGCCTATGGACACCCTTTGCTGCTGTCCGCCCGAAAGCTGATTGGGCAGCTTGTGGCGGTGTTCGTACAGACCCAGTATTTTCAGCAGTTCATCGATATCCAGTGGCTTATCGGAAAGGTACGCACCGGTTTCGATATTCTCCTTGACATTAAGATTAGGTATAAGATTGTACATCTGAAAAACATAACCCAGATGCTTTCTCCTGTATTTGGTAAGGCTCTTTTCGTCCATATCAGCAAGCTTATCACCGTCTATGTATATCTCGCCCTCATCGGCACTGTCGATACCTCCGAGAATATTAAGCAATGTGGATTTGCCTGAGCCCGAAGGTCCCAGCAGCACACAGAATTCTCCCTTTGCCACCGTAAAATCAAGCCCTTTAAGTACGTCCTGCTTTGTGTCTCCGCTGCCGAAGCTCTTTTTCAGCCCGCAGACTTCCAGGAATTTTCTCTCCTGTTCACTCATAGTGAATTCCTCCCTTTGTTTTTATTTTATTATATCATCATATGAACAATAATTCAAGTGTTTATCCTATAAACATACTTCTTTTTCTCATTTGCTCTTTGGTGAAGCTGTCCAATTCCCGATCTCGTCAAGCTAAAACACAGATCCTCAACATGTTTGCTTAGACTAACTTGACTATATAGGTTAGTATTACCTAACTATATATTATATTAAACCACATTCGCAAAGATAAATCAATAAGCGATACCCCAAAAAATGCATGAAATCAAACGTAAAAAAATAGTGGTTATGCATAATTCTAAACTCCGATATGGCAACAGCAAAACTTATCAATAAGAAAACAACGGCAGATGTAGGTGATGTCTACATCTGCCGCTCAGCTTGAACTGATTAGTATAGATGGATCGGTACCAAAGGGTCGTCTGCTGAGGAAGATCACAATAAGATACAGATGTCATTTGATCGCAGCGTAATACACATCTACCGACATATCCTTGTTATACACCTCATATACCCGTTCTGCAAGCTTTATACCGTTCTTTTCGGCATAGCATCGCAGCATCTGATGTGCTTTGCCGACTTTTGAAAAACCGCCTTTAAAATTGATATGTATGCAGTTTTCCTCGTATACCTCCAATACATCCTCACCTGTATGATCCGTTACAGGAAGGCAGGTGGTCATGCTGAAATTATCATCTGTATCAAGCCTGTCGAAGATAACAAAGTGATCTCCCGCGACCGCTATTCCCTCACGGGCGGCTCTTTCGTAAAGCTTGCCGACTGACATTCCGAGATTTTCTCTTTCGGTGTTCTCGCATATAAAAATACATCTGCATTTGCTGAATGGTTTGCAGCCGATCTCTTCTCCGCTTATTTCTGCATCGTCGGATGCGGCTTCGTTTTTGTATGCTTTCATCTCGTTCAGCAGTCTGTCGGTCTCGGTTATCTTGCTGTCGATTATCTCTTTTTCTCCCGCTCTGCCGTCAAGTATCTGTTTGATCTCGAAAAGTGACAATCCTATCTTTCTGTAATTCTTTATCTTTTCAAGCACAGCAAGCTGTTTTTCGTCATAGTAGTGATAGCCGTTTTCTTCGTTGATAAATGCAGGCACGAGCAGTCCGTTCTCGTGATAAAGCCTCAGTGCTTTTATGCCTACACTGCCCATAACTGCGAACTGTCCTCTGGTATACATTATCCCGTCACCCTCTTTCTGCGAACTCTGCCTGCAATGGGTAAAAAACCGAAATGCAGGGGCAATATATTGTAAAGACTGTAATGCTCATATTTTTGGTATCCGTCCCTGCGAAAGAATTTCACGGCTGCATCGCATATAGAAGCGATACAGTTGTCGTTCAGGTCTTTTCCCAATTCGACAGACGAGGATCCCGGTGCGCCGATGTAGCCGTATTTGCCCATTGCCGCAAGCTGCCGCTCTCGGGATATCATGTCTTTTTCGGTTATGACGGAATCGGGCAGTTTATTATATCCATTCCTGACATAGCGAGGATCTATATCCAGCAGACTCGACGTTTCTATCCGGCCCGCATGGAAATCGTTGCCATGTTCTTTCTCCATATTTTCGAGCTTGTCCGATTTCTCCGCCGATACTCCCATGAATATCTGTCCCATAGGAGCAATCGCACAAAGTCCGTGTCTTTTGTTGATCTTCCGCACTGCTTTTTCAACCGCTATCTGATGCTGAGGGTCGGCGTGAGAAGCAATCACGACAATGTTCTTAAATCCCATAAAACGTATGCTTTCAATAACTGCATAAGTCACATCACAGACTGTTTTCATCGTGAAGTGTATCGACCCGTAGAACTCATTCACCGAAGCTGCTGCCACAGGAAAAGGCGGCAGATAAAAGCACTCCGCTCCGGATCTTCTTTCGATTTCGGTCATAGCGCCTTTACTCCAGTATTCGCCCTCGATGATATCTGTTGCGAGCGGAAGGTGCGTTCCGTGTTCCTCTATCGGAGCAATAACGGTAAAAACCATACTTTTACTTTTGTCGATATCCTTTATTTCCGACCATGTGAGCAAACTAAGATCTCTCATATATTATCCTCCGTTTCTTTGGTATGTATAAATGATACACCCTGCCATTAAGACAGGGTCAATGGATAATATATTAATGATATATGAAATAGATATTACATCCGGTCGGTATATAGCTTCACGAAGTATCTTTTTGCTTGAAGTCAGATATATCGAACTGAATTATATCACTTATCCCGACGGATGTCAATACCGCACAGAAAAAGCCTCCGATGCCATAAAACATCGGAGACTATTGGTTTATCCGAGATAATTTCTCATACTCGCCAGTGATATCGCAAGGGTAGAAGAATTGTGAAGAAGTGCTGATGTAGTCGGGGCGATAACACCCGCCGCACCAAGCACCATAAGGGAGAAATTAAACCCGATTATCGTGCGGTAATTGGAATTTATCCGCTTCATCAAAGCCCCCGAAAGCTGCCGCAATGTCACAAGGCAGGTGAGGTCTTCGGCTGATATCGTTATGTCTGCCACCTCACGCGCTATCGCGGCACCGCTGCTGATCGCTATGCCTGCATCGGCTTCGGAAAGGGCAGGGGAGTCGTTAACGCCGTCGCCTATCATGATGACTTTTCTGCCCTCCCGCTTTTCACGGCGGACATACTCGGCTTTATCTTCGGGAAGGACTTCGGCGTAGTATTCGTCAACTCCGACCTTAGTCGCAACTGCTTTTGCTGTGCGTTCGCTGTCGCCTGTCATCATTACTATCTTGCTTATGCCTAAGGCTTTCAGCTGTGAAAGCACTTCCTTTGCTTCATCGCGTATGGGGTCTTCGATGCATATCACAGCCGCAAGCACTCCGCCCACTGCAAGGAACAGATGTGAATACTTATCGGGGAGCATATCAAACTTTTCCTGCTCGTTTTCGGGGAGAGTACAGCCCTCATCCTCAAACACAAAGTGATAGCTGCCAAGTACAACTTTAACACCGCTAACCGAACTTGCGATACCATGTGCAACGACGTACTCAACCTCGCTGTGGAGTTCCTCATGTACAAGCCCTCTTTCGCTTGCCGCCTTTACTACCGCATTTGCTATGGAGTGGGGATAGTGTTCTTCAAGACACGCCGCCAGCCGCAGTGCTTCGTCCTCATCGTTCTCACCGAAAGTTATTATCTTAGCGACTTTCGGTTCTGAATGTGTGAGTGTACCCGTTTTGTCGAAGATTATGGTATCCGCGTCAGCCACCGCTTCAAGGAACTTGCCGCCCTTGATCGTCATGCCGTAAGTCTGACCCTCACGCATTGCGGATATCACAGATATGGGCATAGCCAGTTTCAGCGCACAGGAGAAATCCACCATGAGTATGGATATCGCTTTTGTGGCGTTTCTCGTCAGCAGATATGTCAGCAGTGTGCCGCCAAGACAGTAAGGCACCAGCTTGTCCGCAAGGTGTGCCGCTTTGCTCTCTACTTCGGATTTGAGTTTTTCGCTCTCCTCGATCATCTTGACGATTCGGTCATACTTGCCGCTGCCCGTCAGCTTATCCACCCGAATGACACAGCTGCCATGTTCCACCACCGTTCCTGCGTAAGCATAACTGCCCGCAGACTTGTGAACTGCGAGCGCTTCACCTGTGAGAGTAGCCTGATTGACCTCAGCTTCACCCGAGATGACTTTACCATCCAGAGGTATCATGCTGCCAGTGCGGACGATTATCTCATCGCCCTCACTTATGTCCTTGATAGGTACCAGCATTTCGCTTTCGCCTGTTTTCAGCCAAACTTTTTCCACGCCCAGTGACATGGTTCTAGCCAGATCGTCAACGGATTTTTTGTGTGTCCAGTCCTCTAAAAGTTCGCCAAGCCCCAGCATGAACATCACGCTTGAAGCGGTCTTGCTGTCGCGTCTTATCAGGGATACAGTTATGGCAACAGCATCCAGCAGGCTGACTTCGATCTTTCCCTTTGACAGGGAGATCAGCGCTTCACGGACGTACTTTGCCGCCTTTATGACCGACAGTGCCATTCTCAGCGGTGCGGGTATCAGCCGCCTGAATATGTACCGTCTTGCCAGCATGAAGAACAGCTTGTCCTCAAATTCGCGGTCAAGCTCTCTGCCTGTATGCTCGGGAACAAGGGCGGCGGTCCTTTTATCGCTGTACGAGAATTTGGACAGCGACCGTATTACCTGTGCTTTGTCAGTGAAGATTATCACAGCATCACCGGTGCGGTCATAGACTTTTACATCGGTGACGTATGGCTTTGCCCGCATATAGTATTCCAGCATATCCGCCTGATGCAGCGTCATGTGCGAACGCATGATATGTACACGCAGGCGGTTATGGGAACTGTGAAGTATCTGACATTTCATCAGTCTTTCTTCTCCTCGTCCGTGAATTCTTCTTCGATGGTGTCGGCGCAGTCCTCAATGATCTCTACTGCATCATCGACGGTACGCTTTTCGTTGATGTCCTTAGCATCGGAAACGATATCGTCACAGCTCTCGCGCACCTTTGTAACGCCCTCCATTATACAGTCCTTTCCGCGAAGAACTGTGGCGGTGGTGTGGGTGTAGACTTTCTTAGCTGTCTTGCTTGTCAGCAGCTTGACTCCCAGCGTGCTTGCCGCCATACCTCCAACGAAAATTGCTCCTTTGACCCAAATTGACATAGTGATACTTCCTTTCTATATAAAGATATTAATATGATGAACAGGGGGATATTCTCCCCCGAACAATATATTATCGTCATTAAAATTGCTGCTTTGAGAACTTTGCAAAAGCATATATCGAAGTTTCTTTACATCTCTCGGTGTTATATATTTTTCTCCCTAAACCATTATTTTCATCGCTAATTCTCGGCTGACTGCCACTCTCGTTTCCTTGACATTAACTATTAGATTTCCCGCCATCACGGATATCACCGTGACTTTTCCCCCGACGGCGAACCCCAAGTCCTCTAAATGTTTGCGGATCTCATTCTTTCCGCCGATACGCGCGATAGTGTAGGTTTCGCCTGCGTTGGCTGATACCAAAGGCATCATGTTTACCTCCTTCGCAATGGTTAGAATGACCTAACTTTCAATCAGATTATACACCGCTAACTACTAAAAGTCAATAATATTAAGTTCATTTTGTCGTGTTTAACATAGAGTTAGCCGAAGTAAACCGTATATTTTATTAGATATAACTAACCGCAAAAACTGCCGAACAATGTCGGCAGCTTTTGGAATATATAGGGAAGATCGCCCAGCTTATCAACAGGAAAACAACGGCAGATGCAGGTGAAGTCTGCATCTGCCGTTGTTGCTTATTTAATTTGGTTTTGCAATGGTAAGTCAGGGAAGCATCCGCTTATCTTCTTGCCTGTTCAAGGCACTTCTTCACGGCTTTCATAATTGCATTTGAACTGTATGTCGCGCCCGAAACAGCATCAACTTCGTAGGTCTGATAATTGAGGATATCTCCCGCAACGGTCTCATAGGCTGAATCAAAATACTCAGGTTCTTCCTCGTCGGAATAGGCGGATATCTCGGTGATGATATCGTTCTCGATGGTGATGGTGACGTATACCTCTCCGTCGTAGCCGTAAGCCGAATCCTTGTAGGTGCCGTTATTGTAGATGTATTCGGGCTCGGGCTCTTCGGTCACAGGCGGCTGAGTCTCCACAGGGGCTTTTACTTCCTGCTGCTGTTCTTCAAGCTTCTCGTGAGTTTCCTCACGTTTGTTGTCTTCCGATGATCCCCTGTGCTCGGTTTGTTCTTCACCATCGTCCGGGTCTTCCTGTTCATCCTGTTCTTCCTGTTCTTTCGCAACTTCTTCCTGCTCCTCTTCTTCTGTATCATCTTTGCCCGATGAACCATCTTTTTTTCTGGAACTTGAACTATCCTTTTTGGAAGAACTGCTGTCAGCAGAACTCTTGCTTTCGGGAGAACTGCTGTCACCGCGATCATGGGATGATGTGTCGTCCCGATCCGCACTCAGCTTTAATGTGGTCCTGTCCTCGTCATCTGTCGGGGAAGTGTCATTAACTTTCATCACAGTGACTTTCTTAGCGGCGGGTCTGTTTGTGCGAACCTTGTTCTGCGGTTTGCCGTAACTGCAAAAAGCGACTATGCCGGTCAGCAGAACAGCGCAGGCTGTGCTTGCGATATTCAGCCAAGCCCTGTTCTCAGGTGTCTTTTTCTTAACGTACCACTTTCTCACCCTGAGTATCATGTAAGCCCCGAACACAGCGGTGTAGACCAGACAGCTGAGAAAATATCCCTCAATACCTGCCTTAGCCTTTGGTATGAACAGCACGATGATGTGAAGATATATCAGTGCATAGAAAACATAAGCCGCACGCTGAATGTTTTTCCACTTTTTCGCATTCATCTTTTTGCGTATCTTCTTGAAAGATATGATCGTCAGGGGAAGCATTATCAGTACAAGTGATGCGCATATCACACAGGTTATCAGAAAGTCTGCCGCCTTGCTGAAATTTGGGTCGGTAAGACGTTTGATGTATGAAAGCCCGTAGAATACGATATGGGACAGCGTAACTGTCGCTGCGAATATTGAAAGTTCGCCCCTTACAGGCATCAGGCGCTTTATTGTTTTGCTGCCGTCGGGGAGCACCCTCATTCCCATTACTACTACCCAAAGCGCACCTGCCAGCGCACCTCTCGAAAACAGCCCTATGACATATTTGCGCAGGATCACGTTCTCCACAGGCTGCTGCGCCAGCACTATCATCAGCACCGATATAAGCGTACCGCCGATATAGAACGCCAAAGGTACTTTCTTCAAAGCACCCGTGCACAGCGCTGAAAACAGCACTGCAATGGTCAAAGCTATCAGAAATAACATATTCTTTACCTCACTGTCTATATTACGTTATATATGACTAACTACGGTTAATCATTATACGCTATGGGTGCTGATTTGTCAATCATAGATTATATAATTTTACGAAAAGTTTATAATCACAAAATTAGCCAAAGTTAACTTTGCACCGAATTGTCATAAATGCACATTAGTTTGGACTAATTCACTCTCGATTCGTTGAAAGATACTCTTGATTTTTTGGGGGCGATGTTGTATAATACTCGTTGCGGATAGCTTGGACTAACCGCATGAAGATATGCCAGATGTCCTGTGGGACTTACGCATAAAGCTCTGCCTGCTAATATAATGCTGCGGCAGATCGGAGGAAATTCATGAAGAAAAAATATGCGGCAGCTGTTCTTTTGTCAGCACTGTTGATGCTTAACTCATGTGCCGCGAACAATTCCGATAACAGTAACGCGAACGTGACGGATGACATAAAAAACAGCGGTTCGGTGTTTGCGATGGACACTTATATGACCATAACTGCCTACGGACAAAATGGCAAAAAAGGCATCGAAGCTGCACAAAAAGAGATCACTCGGCTTGAAAAGCTATGGTCTGTTACAGATGAAAACAGCGAGATATATTCTATCGACCACAGCGGCGGGTCGGAAGTTCCCATAAGTGCAGAAACGGAAGAACTGCTGAACTTTGCCATAGATATGCACAGACAGACAAAGGGTGCGCTGGATATCACCCTTTATCCTGTACTCAGGGCGTGGGGATTTACCACAGGTAAATACCGCGTTCCCGATGACAGCGAGATATCTGCATTGCTGGAATGTAAAGGCGTTGAGAGGATATCTGTCGTAAACGGAAATGCTTCTGTACCCGAAAACACCGAGATCGATCTCGGTGCAGTGGCTAAAGGCTGTGCGGGTGACGCAGCAGCGAAGGCATTGAAAGAACAGGGCGTGACTTCCGCACTGCTTGATCTTGGGGGAAATATACAGACCATCGGAGATGCAAAACCCGATGGCACAAAGTGGAAAGTCGGCATTCGCGACCCCTTCGGAGAGGGGAGTATAGGCACTCTCACTGTGGGGGAATGTGCTGTCATAACATCGGGAGGTTATGAGCGCTTCTTTGAACAGGACGGTGTGATATACAAGCATATCCTCGACCCCGAAACAGGCAGACCGGCGGACAGCGGTCTTGCAAGTGTGACGGTGATAGGCAGTGAGGGCAGGCTGTGTGATGCGCTTTCGACCTCACTTTATGTAATGGGGCTTGATGATGCCTGCGCATACTGGCGCAACAGCGAAGATCTTGAAATGATACTCATATCCGATGAGGGCGGTGTATATGTCACCGAAGGTATAGCAGAAGATTTTTCACCCAACGTGGAAAATGTCACGGTGATCGAAAGATGAAAGCGAGAACTGTCTGTATCATCATAACTTTAGTGATACTTTGTACTGCGGCGGTATGGTGCGGATATGTCATGAGACCGAAAAGCGGAAAGACGGCAGTTATCTCGCAAAACGGCAAAGTGCTTTACCGCATCGACCTTTCATCGGAAAAGGACAGAACGATCGAAGTAACATACGAGGGGAGAAAAAACACCATCGAGATAAATGGCGGCAGGATACACATGAAATGCGCGGATTGTCCCGATCATATCTGTGTGGATACAGGCTGGCTGGAGGACGGCAAGCCGATAGTATGTCTGCCGAACCGACTTGTGATAGAGTATGAGAACGGTGATATCGACGGTACAGCGAGGTGAGATGATGGATACCAAAAAACTTACACGTTTAGGTCTGCTGACCTGCCTTGCGCTTATAATATTCATCGTCGAACTGCGTATACCCGATATAGTTCCTGTGCCGGGTGTCAAGCTTGGTCTTGCGAATATAGTTACCGTGTATTGCGTGTACAATTACCGACCTGCGGAAACTGCTATGATGCTTTACAGCAGGATATTGCTGGGGGCGCTTTTCAGCGGTAATCTTATGGCACTGTGGTACAGTATAGCAGGAGGCACGCTTTGCTTTATCGGTATGGAACTTCTGAAAAATATCATCAGCGAGGACAATATGTGGTTCCTCAGCATAGTGGGGGCTGTGCTTCATAATATCGGACAGATATCGGTCGCGGTGCTTGTGCTGAAAAGCACATCTGTTATAGCCTATCTTCCTTTCCTGATGATCTCGGGGTGCATCGCGGGAATGTTCACGGGGCTGTGTGCCCGGATGGTGAGCAAAAGACTTAGAAAGTCAAGTCGGGTTAACTAAGACTTACTTGTAAATATTTATCCCGAACTATTGACTATTCGGTGAGGATATAGTATGATACCGAATGTAACATTCGTAATGTGCTGTTGAGTTAGCTCTATCTAACATGACGGTGTAAATATATAATGCAAAGGAGTAGTAAATATGAAAAGATCAAAGAGGATATTCAGCTTGTCGATATGTGCGGCAATTGCGGCAGCTTCGATACCGCTGAATGTTTTTGCCGATGAGGTAAAGGCAGAGGAATATGTTTACGGTACCATGAAGATACCCTATGACAAGTTCTATGCGGCAGAGGCTGATAACCTGAGCAATGCAGAGGGTCTTGACGCTGTTACTTCCGCAACTGTCAACAAGACAAGAATGAACGGTGAGGGTCAGCTTTTTGAGGGCACCTACAACAATGCAGGCGAGGAAGGTTCCGATGAACTGGGCAAGATCTACGGTGTCGTATATCCTGTTGCCATCAAACAGGAAGACCTTGATGCACTGGGTGAGAACAACTACGGCTTCACCGCAACCGAAAAGCCCGAAGCGTACAAGACAGTTGCCGTTACTAACGGAGATGTCAGCTTCTCGGCGGTGAACGATGAGAACCCTGAGGCAGTATCGGGTTCGATGACACTCAACACCAACACGCCTTGGGGCGATTATGCGGCAAACGTTACCGGCAAGCCCGAGGGTACTGTCATTTACGGTATACTCATAAAGACTAAGGACGGCAGTGCGTACGCTCTGCGTCACGAGCAGAATATCTGGTGAAATGCGGAGTTCTCCTGGACATCAGGTATAAAGACCACCGAACCTCACGGAAACACGCTGGATTACAAGGGCTTTGAGTCCCTGATGGGCAACACCATAACCGAGCTGGATTACATCACTGCCGCAGGATATGTCAAGGTAGATGTGGGTGAGGTCTATGTTCCCGTAAAGTTCAGCGGCGGTATCTCTGTTGAGAACACAGCAGTAAGTGCAGGCAAGGCGGATATAACACTGACAGATGTTCCCGAAGACTATGATATAGCCTACAGCATCGAGGGACTTGAAGCCGCTTTTGAGGGCAACAGCTTTACATTCACAAATGCAGTTCCCGGCAGTTATACACTTAGCGCTAAGGACAACAAGGGCAAGTACGCAGATCTTTCTGCAAGCTTTATGCTGACGACAGCAGATCTTCCCGCTGCATTTGACGGCAAGGAGAACAAGCTGATAGCAGCTGAGGGCTTTACCGCTGAACAGCTTGAAGCCTATATCAAGAATATCACCACCGTTGTCGTAAACGAGAAGGAATATTCCGCCAGTGGCAGAAGAGCAACTGTCATCATCAAGGCTGACGGCACACTGGACACCTCCGGCGAGGTATTTGCCGAAGGCGAGAGCTTCAATATAACAGTAAAGTCGGCAGGCTACGAGAATGATCTGGTGTTCACTTATCCCGATAACAGTGAGGTACCTAATGAGTATCCTGCAGGTGATATTAACGGCGACGGCTCGGTAAATGTCAGCGATATATCAAAGGTCGCTGCCCATGTAAAGGGCAATAAGACGCTCTCTGACAGCGAGATCAAACGTGCGGATGTAAACAAGGACGGCTCTGTGAACGTTACGGATATATCCTGCATCGCGGCTCATGTCAAGGGCCTAAAGAGCTTAAAGTAAGCATTCGATCAAATCCTCTAATACAAGAGCAAAAAGC
>NZ_CAMHRZ010000059.1 GCF_946187255.1 uncultured Ruminococcus sp. | reverse complement strand
TCATCTGGTAGAGCGCCACCTTGCCAAGGTGGAGGTAGCGAGTTCGAGCCTCGTAATCCGCTCTTGTTTATCCCGATACTTTCGTGTCGGGATAAATTGATAAATGCGGGTTTATTTCAACGCTAGAATACCTTTCTTCCTGAGAGGAGAAACTTGTTTAACTCAAGTGACCCGCTCCAACTTAATGCCGATAGTATATCGGCATTTTTCATACGCGGATTTAGCTCATCCGGTAGAGCGCCACCTTCCCAAGGTGGATGTGGCGAGTTCGAGTCTCGTAATCCGCTTGCAGAGACTGTGCAGAATTATCTGCGCAGTCTTTTTTTATGTATAAGAAAGCTTCGCCGTTTTTTGTTGACAATACAGTGAAGCGGTGATATAATTGTTACAGAAATAGATCAATATCCAACACATTGAAAGGAACAACATCAAATGAAAAAAGCATTGAAGATCACAGGAAAGATACTGCTCGGGATACTGATAGCTATCATAGCGGCGGTCATTATACTTCTTGCCGCAAGGCTTATCGGCAAAGCGGTGTACAGCAAAACACCCGACGGCGGTATCAACGAGACCATGTATGTCGATATCAACGGCACGAAGCAGTGGATAAACATCTACGGACAGGATAAGGATAATCCCGTTCTTCTGTATCTTCACGGCGGACCCTGCAGTGCTACGAGCTGGCTGGATTGGAGCATACTTCGCAGCCTCAGCGAGGACTATACTGTGGTAGGCTGGGATCAGCGCGGATTTGGTCACAATTATCCCGAATTTAAGACCGACGAGCTGATATGCGCCGAGACCATGATGCAGGACGGTATTGAGATGACGGACTATCTCAGGGAACATCTCGGCAAAGACAGGATAACGCTTATGGGTATCTCCTGGGGTTCGATATATGCGGCAAATCTTGCTCTTGAATATCCTGACAGATACGATGCTGTCGTAGCTATGTCCCTTGTGGTAGATATTCCCGAAAGTCAGCAGTATTTCAAGGATTGGGTGCTGGAACAGTCGGAAAATGACCCGGGAATGCATAAACTAGCTGAAGCCTTTGACCCTCAGAAGATAGCTCGATCAGATGAGGAGACAGATAATATAAATAAACTAAGTGATAAATACTGCTATTACGATGATTTTCTCAAGGATGCAGATGTGAATATGTATGCCGCCCTTTGGTTCAATCCCAACTGCACCCTGAAAGAACAGCTTCAATGTCTGGGATTTTCGGAAGATTACAATGCTGACTTATCTAAACAGCATGGTGAGCATTCTTCAAATGCATTCAATATGGTGCAGGAAATGTCCCTTTCAGGCAGGACAGAGTATAAGATCCCTTTCTATGTGATCGAAGGCAAGCAGGACACGGGCTTTGTCAATATGGCAGAGGAAGCCGCTGCATATTTTGAAAAGGTCGAAGCCCCCGACAAAGAGCTGCTTTATGTTGATGGAGGACACATGGCTCCTATGCTCAGATCTGAAAAGCTGAAAGAATACCTGCATAAGATCGCAGAAAAGCAGAAAAACAATTAAATAAATACATTGCCCCGAAGCGCTCTTAGATGCTTCGGGGCAAAACTTTTATACGGGTATCCTCTTTGTTCAGTTATGCGGCGTTATCCTTATCCTGCCGATTATCTTCGGCAGTGGCAGACGGTACTCCTCTGCAAGCTGTGGGCCGCAGGCGGCTGAGCCGACACCTGCCATTGCAAAGTCGGCACAGATGACATTGTGTTCGCATTTTTCGAGCTCAAAGTTGTGGCGCTTTGCCGCGAGCTCCTCCTGAGTGTACTCCGATGCGCTGAACGAAAATCCTTCGGGGTTTGTGAATGTCAGCGATGCACTGCCGTCTGTCACGGTCATTCTTGTGCAGCCGAAATGCGAGCCGTTTTCCTGCGGGCGTATATAATCCTCGTGCATATCCGCGATCTTTCCGCTGAAATTGCCAATGTAGGATGCCTGATGCTTGTCGCAGTAGCTTTCGTATTTTCCGTAGCCGAAGTATTCAACAGTGTCAAAGCTCTTGTCAACAAAAAGTCTCAGCCCGAAACGGGGCAGGAATTCCACCTTGTTTGAAAATTCAGCCGAGCATTCCACATCAAGCGCACCGCTGCTGTCAATGCGGTATACGGCTTCTGCTTTTGCAAAAGGCTGGTGGATGCTCCACCCGAAGGACTGCTTTGCGCGTATAACGACACAGCCGTCTTCCTGCACGATGCTTGTTTCATATACTTTTATGATATAGTCGTTCAGGTGCGCCGAATACCAGTCGTTCTTCATAGTGTCGTTGTCGGTGGGGGCATGGAAGAAGTTGTAGCTCATGGGTCTTGCCAGCAGGTTCTTTTCTGCTTTGAAAATGCCGTCAAATCGGGCGGCGCGCCTGTTGAAAAGGTACTTTATGCTGCCTGCTGTGACCTCAAAGGACAGGGGAGTTTCGGAGTAAGACAGTGTTGTTCTGCTTGCGGGAACGGCGGTCCTTTCCGCTGTACACAGCTTTATCTGATCGAAGCATACCTCGTCGCCGTCCTCAAACAAGCCGTAACTGTGCTTTGCTGTGAAGATAAATCGGATGTAGGTATCCTTTTCAAAGTTCTGTGCGGCTTCGGGAACAGTGATCTCGGTGCTTTGCATGGGCGGCATAGAGAGATCAAAGCTGCCCTCTGCGGCTTTGCCGCCGTCAAAGGTGATCTCCCACTTGCAGCGAAGATATTCACCCGCATCTATGAACCTTAGCAGACTGCGGATCTCGAATTTATCGGGCGCAGTGCGGGTCACGCGGACAGGTCGGTACACCTGTTTTACTTCCATAAGACCCGTGTGCGGCGTTCTGTCGGGGTAGCATAATGCGTCCATGCAGAAATTGCCGTCGTCGTGTCTTTCTCCGCTGTCGCCGCCGTAGCCGTATTTCGGCTCGCTGTCCTCGGTATACCCGAGTATGACAGCATGATCTGCCCATTCCCAGACAAATCCGCCCATCAGCCTGTCGCTTTCCATAAATAGGCGGTGGTATTCTTCGAGGTCTCCGGGGCCGTTGCCCATGGCGTGGGAGTACTCACACAGTATGAATGGGCGTGTCTCATCCTCGCGGGCAAGATAACTGCGAACACCTTCGGGGGAGGTGTACATCTCCGAGACCATATCAAGCACATCATCGGGGGTGTCATCCAGCTTGTAGGTGCTTTCGTAATGCACGGGACGGCTGCTGTCAAGAGACTTTATCAGTTTAGCTCCCTCACGCAGGTTTTCTCCGTAGCCGCTCTCGTTTCCCAACGACCATATAAGCACACAGGGGCGGTTGATGTCCCGCGTTACCAGCAGTCTCTCACGGTCGAGTATCGCTTCTTTGAACAAAGGGTCGCGGGCTATCATAGCGATGCCGTTATAGCTGTTCTCCGCTGACCATTTGAGGTCGTTATATACATTGACACAGCCGTGAGATTCAAGGTCGGCTTCATCGATGACATACAGCCCCAGTTCGTCGCACATCTGATAGAATTCGGGCATATTCGGGTAATGTGAAGTGCGCACAGCATTGATGTTGTGTCGCTTCATAAGGGTGAGGTCAAGTCGCATCTTTTCGCGGTCGGTGCAATAGCCTGTGTCGGGATAGCTGTCATGGCGGTTCACCCCGAAGAATATTATGTGCCTGCCGTTGAGCATGAAGATGCCGTCCTTTATCTCTGCTTTCCTGAAACCCACCATTTCTCCGATGATCTCGCTGTCGGTCTCTATTTCCAGTTTGTAGAGGTAGGGACTTTCCGCCGACCACAGCTGTGCGTTTTCGACTGTGTATTCAAAGGGATTACCCTCATCGGCGGTGCCTTTGCATACAAGTGTATCGCCGTCATACAGCCGCAGTTCAGCGGAGGTACCCTCAACGCTGACACGCAGTAAACCATTTTGCAAAGTGCTGTCGGGAGAGGCTTCGATGCGGTAGTTTTGAAGGCGCTTTTCGGGGCGGGAAAGAACATAGACATCACGGAAAATACCCGAAAGCCTGAACTTGTCCTGATCTTCAAGGTAAGTGCCGTCGCACCATTTTAAAACGGCGGCGGTGATGCGGTTCACACCCTCGTGGAGAAAGTCGGTTATGTCAAATTCCGAAGTGTGATGAGATACCTGTGAATAACCCGCAAACTGTCCGTTGATGTAAAGGTACAGACAGCTGTCGGCGCCCTCAAAGCAGAGGATGCGGCGCATACCGTCGGGCACATAGATGTGATCTCTGCCGTAAACGCCCACAGGTATGTCATCGGGAACGTAGGGCGGGTCGAAGGGGATGGGGTAGCATACGTTTGTGTACTGCGCCTTGTCGAAGCCGTGAAGCTGCCAGTTTGAGGGAACGGGGAGTTTTCCGCTGAAAGTATCGGTGAAGTCATCGGGCATATCGATGATGCTTTCGTAATATACAAAGTCCCAGTCACCGTTCAGCAGTTCAAAACGCTTTGAAGCGGTGCGTTCCGCAAAGGGATCCTGCCCTTTTGCAAAGGGGATAAAGTAAGCATGATCGGGCAGGGTGCCTATATGCAGCGCCTGCGCGTCCTCGTGATATATCATTGCGGCTTTTGGTGAGCCTTTTTCGGCTATGCGGGAAATATCCATAAATGCTCCTTTCTGTTAAAACGGGTGTACGAAAAACGATCTTATATATATTATATACATCTTAAAAGAATAGTCAATAGATGAAATGATATCTTTCGGGGAAATTACAGCGGGAGTTTTTTTGACCGCGTGAACGGGCTCGAAAAATAAATGTAAAAATTATGTTAACAGTCTTTACAAATGTGCTCGTATGGTGTATAATAATTAAGTCGTATTATGCGGATAACGCATGGCATAGTATCCCTGCGGCAGAATACGGGTCACGCTTCGGTAAGAAGAAAGTACCTGCCGTATCCCGACGCAGCGGAAAAAAATTAAGAAAGAGGTACAAGATTATGCTGAGAAAAGACGAAAAGACAGCCGTTATTGAGGCTAACAGGACCCATGAGACCGATACAGGTTCTCCCGAAGTACAGATCGCTATACTGACCAGAAGGATCAGCGACCTGACCGAACACCTGAAGGTACACAAGAAGGATAACCACTCCAGAAGAGGTATGTACAAGATGATCGGTAAGAGAAGAAACCTTCTCAACTACCTGAAGAAGAACGATATCGAAAGATACAGAACTGTCATCGACAAGCTGGGTATCCGTAAGTAAGAAGAAAATTCCGGGGCAGAGGCGCAGTGCGCGCCGCTGCCTTTCGGTGTTTTTAAAAAATGATCTGACGTTCGTGTGATGGTCGATTAGCATTGACCGGAAAGCATACAAGCTGTGCTTTGCGCTTATTGCTAACAGCCCTCGCCGGACAAGACGAGGAGGATAAAATATGTTTGAGAATGCAAGAACTTTTGAGACCACCTATGCGGGAAGACCCGTAGTAGTTGAAACCGGCAAGACCTGCGGTCTGGCTAACGGCTCGTGCTGGGTAAGATACGGCGAGACAGTAGTTATGGCTAACGTTACCGCTTCCAAAAAGCCTCGTGAGGGCGTGGATTTCTTCCCCCTTTCCGTTGACTTTGAAGAGAAGATGTACGCAGTAGGCAGGATACCCGGCTCTTTCACCAAGAGAGAGGGCAAGGCGAGCGACAAGGCTATACTGACTTCAAGATGCGTTGACAGACCTATCAGACCTCTGTTCCCTAAGGACATGAGAAACGATGTAACTGTTGTTATGACCGTACTGTCCGTTGATCCCGACAATTCACCCGAGATCACAGGTATGATCGCAACTGCTATCGCTATATCCATATCCGATATTCCCTGGAACGGACCTGTTGCTTCCATCAATGTAGGTTATGTTGACGGTGAGCTGGTACTCAACCCCACTCTTGAGCAGAGAGCAAACAACAAGCTGAACCTGACTGTTGCAGGTTCTGCCGAGAAGATAGTTATGATCGAGGCGGGCGCTGAGGAGATACCCGATGATCTGATGCTGAAGGCTATCGAGACTGGTCACGCTGAGATCAAGAAGATGGTTGAATTCATCAAGGGCATCCAGGCTGAGATAGGCAAGCCCAAGTTTGAATTCGAGTCTATGGAAGTTGACCACGACCTCTTTGACGAGATCGAGGCTATGGTAGGCGAGGACGTTAAGAAGGCTCTCGATACCGATGACAAGAATGTAAGAGATGCAAGGATGCAGCCCATCTATGATGCGGTGCATGAGAAATATGACGAGCAGTATCCCGATCAGGGCGCTATGCTCGAAGAAGTGCTGTACAAGCTCCAGAAGAAGATCGTCAGAAACTGGCTGTATGAGGGCAAGCGTGTTGACGGCAGAGGCATCGACGAGATCAGACCTCTCGCTGCTGAGGTAGGCGTACTGCCCAGAGTTCACGGTTCGGGTATATTCACCAGAGGTCAGACACAGGTAATGACTATCTGTACTCTCGGCCCTGTATCCGATGCACAGAAGCTGGACGGCCTTGATGAGGAGACCAGCAAGAGGTATATGCACCAGTACAACTTCCCCAGCTACTCTGTAGGCGAGACAAGACCCTCCAGAGGCCCCGGAAGACGTGAGATCGGTCACGGCGCACTGGCTGAGAGAGCTCTTGTTCCCGTACTTCCTCCCGTTGAGGAGTTCCCCTACGCTATCAGATGCGTATCTGAGGTGCTTTCTTCCAACGGTTCCACCTCTCAGGGCTCTATCTGCGGCTCTACTCTGGCACTGATGGATGCAGGCGTTCCGATAAAGGAGCCCGTTGCGGGTATCTCCTGCGGTCTTATCACTAAGGAAGACGGCAGCTGGATGACTATGGTGGACATTCAGGGCCTTGAGGACTTCTACGGCGATATGGACTTCAAGGTAGGCGGCACCAAGAACGGTATCACCGCTATACAGGTTGATATCAAGGTTGACGGTCTGACAATGGATATCATTGCCAGCGCCTTTGAGAAGACAAGAAAGGCGAGAATGTATATTCTCGATGAGATAATGCTGAAGGCTATCCCCGAAGTAAGACCTGAGGTAAGCAAGTGGGCACCCAAGATGCTGTCCACTAAGGTACCTGTTGACAAGATCAGAGAGGTCATCGGTTCGGGCGGAAAGGTCATCCAGAAGATCAGCGCAGAGTGCGATGTCAAGATCGATATCAACGAAGACGGCAGCGTATTCGTATCGGGTCTCGACAAGGAGAAGGCACAGGCTGCTATCAATATCATCAACACCATCGCAAACGATCCCGAGATCGGTTCCATCTACAAGGGCAAGGTCGTTCGTATCATGAACTTCGGCGCATTTGTTGAGATAGCTCCCGGTAAGGACGGTCTGGTACATATTTCCAAGCTGGACAAGCAGAGAGTTGAGAAGGTGGAGGATGTTGTTTCCATCGGTGACGAGATCGTTGTTAAGGTAATGGAGATCGACGATCAGGGCAGGATCAATCTGTCCAGGAAGGACGCTCTCGCAGATCTCGCAAAGAGAGCTGCAAACAAGGCTTGATATTAAAAAAAGTGAAATTAGCTTGTGCAGGACGTGCCCTGAGGGTGCGCCCTGCATAGCTGTAAATAGGCTATCCGAACTTGTTATCGGGATATTAACATCTATATAAATATCAGATCTGATAAGGTTCGGGAAATAATCGAAGGGAGAAACAGAATATGAATTGTCCGATGTGTGGTGCGCCTTTGGGCGCGGGAGATGCGTGTACAAGCTGCGGCACAAAGCGCAGCGAGATGGGTCCTGCTTTCAATGACCCCTCATCTCATGCTTACAAGAGAAATCAGGGCTATGGCAATCAGGGCGGCTACGGCGGTCAGGTAGGTTATGGCGGACAAGGCGGCTACGGTGGTCAGGGAGGCTATGGCGGTCAGGGTGGTTACGGCGGACAGCCCGGTAACTTCGGCAATTACGGAATGGGTATGCAGCAGACTAGCTATACCAGAGCGAGCAGCGGCAGCGACCCCAAGAAGCTGATAACCATAATCATTACCGTGATAGTTCTGCTGATGGGCGTACTGGGTTACTCGGTGTACTACAACAGCCCGCAGAAGCTGAAGGTGGATGATATAACCGTTACAGCCCCCCAGAGAGTATCAAAGGATACTCACTCCACATTCTCGGATATCGATGCGGATGCCTGCGAGGTATACACAAACAGGAACATGGGCTTTGCGTATTCAAAGTATGATATAAGCGAATTCGGGCTTTCGGGCGAGAGCGAGGATACGGTCAAGAGACTTTTCCTCTCCGTTATGGAGGAGACCTTTGAAGAGGAACTCACGGGATACAGGAAAAAGGACAGCGTGAACGATCATCTCAGATTCTATTTTACCGAACAGGGCGAGGAGTACTTCTGCGATATGTATGTGGATACTCACAACAGCAAGTTCTATATGTACATCGCCTTCTGCCGTGAGTCTCAGCAGACTAAGTATGTAAGCAAATTCAGTAGTATGTACTCTTCCATAAAGTACGTTAAATAAGGGGGAAAATCTATGAACTGCAAGGTCTGCGGCAATCCTTTGGCTGAGGACGAGAAGTTCTGCAATAACTGCGGTACGCCTGTGGCTGTAAAGCGTGCGGGGAAAGCGCCTGCCGACAGCGAAAAAAAGGCAGCTCCGAAGGTCGCACTGGAAAAGGATGATAAGGACGATTTCCATAGGAGAGCAGATCGGTTCGGTTCGCTGGTCGTAAAAGAAAGAAAGTCATCACTGCTTGCGGGCGTGGATTTCAAATATCTCAGCTATGCCCTGATAATCGGTATACTGATCATATTCCTGATCGTAGTGGCGATATATGAGAGAAAGCGCACCACCGCACAGATGGACGGCTTCAAGGTCACACTGCCCTCTTCCATGAGATCGGTGGATGATCACTCCTTTGAGGTCCACAATTCGCTGAAATGCAAGGCATACTCAAACAGTGTGATGGAATTCACCTACATCAAGTACGATGCGTCAACTATGCTTCCCGCACTTGCAACTGAACCCGAAGATAACGACATCGACGGTCTCAACGAGTATTATGCGGCAAAGAATGAGCTTTCAAAACTGGACGAGACTTTTATC
Organism: uncultured Ruminococcus sp.; assembly: GCF_946187255.1. Taxonomy (GTDB): domain Bacteria; phylum Bacillota; class Clostridia; order Oscillospirales; family Ruminococcaceae; genus Hominimerdicola. The sequence goes on along the minus strand of NZ_CAMHRZ010000059.1, from coordinate 5,723 downwards.
GATGAACTGGACGAGATTTTTGCCGAAAAACTTAAAGAGTACAAGGTCGTCAGCAAAAGCAGAGGCAAGCTGATATTCACCTATAACGACAATGTGATGGTGGATAATTATGTGGAGATGCACGTCCTGGTCGATGATGAAACGGTATATCAGTTCAGTATGCTGTGTTCGGATGAACAGAGAAAGAAGCACAGCAAGACCTTTGATGAAGTGTTCAAATCCATCAAGATGGACAGCGGCGTAACCATAAAGAGGTAATGACGCGATAAATAAGGCAGTTCGCCCCCGATACCCGAAACTGCGGGTGTTGGGGGCTGTTATAGTAAAAGGCATTGAAACGACCATAAATAGGATATGTACGCAGAGTGTCATACCCGATCATTCCCGCATAGTATATGCGGGGGTGAGGGCATGACGGTGATGATAGTGCTTTTAGCTGTGCTGACGGCGGCGGTTCTGCTGCGGGAACTTTTTAAAGAAGGACCGCAGGCTGAAGCGCTGATACTGGTGAAGCTGCGCGGAGATGACGAAACTGCCCAACAGCTGCTGGCGTATATCCGTGACGAACAGGCAGGCGGGATATACGGCAGGCGGATTGTGCTGGTGTGCGGCGGGGAGATGCCCGATGGCAGAACGGCAGAGATAGTAAAGAAGTACGGCATCACTGCGGCGGATGAGAATACGCCGATAGGGAAGCTGATGACGAAGGAGTGTGCGTTGAATGAGTGAATTGATACAGGTCGAGGGCGAGGTCGATTTCGTTCAGTACAAGAACGATGACGGCAGCTTCTGCGTCATCGATGTAAAGACCGAAGACGAACTCATCAAGGCTGTGGGGGCGCTGGGAAATGTGGAGGAAGGCGAAATGGTCATCCTCACGGGCGAGTATGTGAACAACGAAGTCTACGGCAGACAGCTGAGGGTGGCGATGTTCGAGCGCAGCCTGCCCACTACGGAGGCTTCGATACTGAGATATCTTTCCAGCGGCGCACTGGAATCGGTGAGACCGCTGATGGCAAAGCGGCTGGTGAAGGAGTTCGGCGAGAAGACCCTTGAGATAATCGAGAACGAGCCCAACCGCCTGCTGGAGATAAAGGGGCTGGACAAGGAAAAAGTCAAGGCGATACACGCGGATTTCAAGAAGACCTTTGCGGCGAGAGCGCTTATGGTGTATATGAGCAAGAATCGTATACCCACGAAGTACAGCGTTCGTGCATGGAAAATGCTGGGAGACCCTGCGGAGGTGCTGATACGGAAAAATCCTTACCTCATGTGCGGCGACGGTATAGAGCTGCCCTTCGGTAAGGCGGACGATATCGCACAAAGTGAAAATATCCCCCGTGACAGCGAGCAGCGTATAAGGGCAGGTATAAAGTTCGTGCTGCGGCAGGTGGCAAAAGAACTGGGGCATACCTGCATCGCTGTTGAAGCGCTGAAAAGGGATGCCACAAGACTGCTGGGGATAAGCGGCGAGCTGTTTGACAAGGTCAAAAAAGTCTCTCTTGAAGAACGGGAGATATACGAGCTTGATATCGACGGTGTGACATTTGCGATGCTGGACAGGTACTACAAGGCGGAGGAATATATTTCCAGAAGACTGGAAGTGATGCGCTCCATCACCCATGATAATCGTATCGATTATTCCACAGTCATAGACCTGGAGGAGAGCGAGACAGGGATACACTATGAGGAAAAACAGCGCGAAGCCATAAACAAAGCGCTTTCGGAGGGTTTCCTGGTGCTGACGGGCGGCCCCGGCACGGGAAAGACCACGACGCTGAATGCTATCATATCCCTGTTTGAACAGCAGGGACTGGACGTACTCATCGCAGCGCCTACGGGGCGTGCTGCAAAGCGTATCAGCGACCTCACGGGGCGCACTGCAAAGACTATACACCGTCTGCTGGAAGTGATACCCTCCTGCGGTGATGATATGATGTTCGTACACGACGAGGAAGATCTGCTGGAATGTGATGTGATGGTCGTGGATGAGATGTCGATGGTGGACAGCGAGCTTTTCGAGGCGCTGCTGAGGGCGCTGAGCGTGACCTGCAAGCTGGTGCTGGTGGGTGACAGCGACCAGCTGCCGCCTGTGGGCGCAGGCAACGTTCTGCGGGATATTATCGACAGCGGAGTTATGACCGTAGTGAGACTTACCGAAGTGTTCAGGCAGGCAATGGAGTCGGACATAGTCATGAACGCTCACCGCATAGTGTCGGGTGAGATGATAGACCTCAAAAAGCGGGACAAGGATTTTGTATATCTCTGCCGCCCGAAAGCAGAGCAGATATGCGAAACGCTGGTGGAGCTTTGCAGCGAACGTCTGCCGAAAAAGTACGGCTGCAAGCCCATTGCGGATATACAGGTGCTTTCTCCCACAAGAAAGGGCGTAATAGGCACTCCGGAGCTGAACAAGCTGCTGCAGAACGGGCTCAATCCGCCGAAAAAGAACAGGAAAGAGCTGAAGACCCTCTACTGCACCTACCGTGAGGGCGACAAGGTGATGCAGACGCGCAACGATTATACCATAAGCTGGAAGCGCATTGACGGCAGCGAAGAGGAGTCGGGCAAGGGCATATACAACGGCGATATCGGGCTTGTGAGAAAGGTGGATACGTCAACAAAAACGGTAACGGTGGATTTTGACGGGCGAATGGCGCAGTATAACGGCGAGATGCTCGACAATCTGGAGCTTGCCTACGCTATAACGGTACATAAAAGTCAGGGCTCGGAGTACGATGTGGTGATACTGACGCTGTATAACGGTGTGGACAACCTTTACTATCGCAATCTGCTGTACACGGCGGTGACAAGGGCGAAGAAGCTGCTGGTGCTGCTGGGGACATCTCAGCGTGTGGCGTATATGATAATGAACAACGGAAAAAATCACAGGTATACGGCACTGCGCAAGATGCTGGTGGACGGCGCATACAACGATGAACTGCGGCTGGCAGAGGAAGAATGACAAAAACAGGTATCATTGCGATATGAGAGGAGGAACATTATGGCTTTCAATATTATCCGTGCGGACATTACAAAGTTCAAGGCTGATGCGATAGTCAACGCCGCAAACAGCTCGCTGCTGGGCGGTGGGGGAGTTGACGGTGCGATACACCGCGCCGCGGGTCCAGAACTGCTGTATGAATGCAGACTGCTGGGCGGCTGCAAGACAGGTCAGGCAAAGGCGACAAAGGGCTACAGAATGGACTGCAAGCATATAATACATACCGTCGGTCCCGTGTGGCGCGGCGGCGGGAACAACGAAGAGCAACTTCTTCGCAGTTGTTACAGGAATTCGCTGGAACTTGCGAAAAAACTGGGTTGTGAAAGCATCGCATTTCCGCTGATATCGGCGGGGATATACGGTTATCCCAAGCGTGAAGCCATAGATGTGGCGCAGTCGGAGGCAAAGGAGTTCCTGAAAGAAAATGACATGGATATAACGCTGGTCATATTCGACAGGGACAGCTTTGAGATAAGCAGTGAGCGGTATGCGAATATAAAGCAGTACATCGATGACGCATTCGCGGCAGCACAGAAAGCCCGCGAAATTGGACGCACAGCGGAATGCAATATGTGCGGTGCTGTGCCTGCGTCTGTTGTTTCTGAACCCGAAACCAAGAAAAAGGAAAAGAAGAGCCTGTTTTTCGGCAGGGGAAAAAAGGAAACTGCCGATCTGGAAGAATACAAGATCGAGTGCGAGGACAGCTGTATAGACGACATCATCGCACAGCGTGACGAGTCCTTTTCACAGGCTTTGCTGAGACTGATAGACGAACACGGTATGACAGATGTGGAGACCTACAAACGCGCAAATATCGACCGAAAGCTGTTCTCGAAGATACGCAGTGACGCGATGTACCGCCCCAAAAAGCAGACCGCTGTGGCTTTTGCAGTGGCACTGCATCTCGATCTTCCCGAAACGGAAAGTCTGCTGGCAAAGGCAGGTTTTGCTCTGTCGGATTCACTGGTGTTTGACCTGATAGTCAAGTACCATATCGTTCACGGCATCTATGACATTTTTGAGATAAATGAAGCACTTTTCCGATTTGACCAGACACTGCTCGGTCAGAACTGAATACAGCACAAAAGCCCTTCGCAAACGGATTGCGGAGGGCTTTGTCTATGCCGGATCTGTACGGCTATCTCTGTGAGAAATATACCGTGTATGTTTCGTCGGTTATCTCGTAAAGCGGCTTGAACTCGATGTTCACGGGCTGATTTCGTGTGACGTAGGAGTTCTGCTTCCATACATAGGTGCGGTATTCGTGGGTGGTGCGCGGGTGCAGGAAGGTCTCGGGGTGCGCCATATCTCCGACTATACCGCAGTCATTGCCGCATATTCCCGCCAGTACTATCGGTCCGTCCAGTATCGCGGCTGTCTCGGGCATATCGGGCAGAGGTTCGGAATACAGTTTGGGTGAGAGCAATAATTTTATAACGCTGTTATCCCACTTTTTGCTGATAACTATGTAATTATCAGCAATTTCCGCTGAACATTTACTGCCGTCGATTATGGGCTGAGGAACGCCCTTCACCCACTTTGGCAGGCGCAGTTTGAGCGTGAATTCCGCAGGCTGTGCGCAGTGTATCTCAAAACGTAGAGCCCATCGTGTTTTCTCGCCGCCCTCGTTTTCATCGAAGAATACCTGATTATTCAGATCTTTCAGCTCGCTGTCCTGCTTTAGAGTTACCTCTGTACCGCTGATAGTGAATTTTGCTTCAGATGGGATGTACTGCGCAACAGTCACGCTGCTGCCGTCGGTGTACCATATAAGCCGCGGATAAAGGGTCTGCGCCTGCACCATCGTGCCGTGACAGCACCAGAAATCGTGCCTTTTGCTTCCCCATTTTTTGCGGCTTCCCGAAGTAAGCGGCAGAAAATATGTTGGCATCCCGCTGTTCATATTTTGCTGTGCCAGGAAGCCGTTGTACAGCGCCCGCTCGATGTAGTCCGCATAGCGTGCATCACCTGTACGTCTGTACAAATAATCAGCCAGACGCACCATATTGTAAACGGTGCAGAATTCCTGATCGGTGTCGCTGACATAGCTGCCGTGTCTGTGGGGCGGGATCCAGAACTCGCCCGAATTTGAGCCTGTTGTGGCATACATCCCGCGCTTGTCCACCGCCTGTTCCCAAAAGCGCTCGGATATGATCTTCCAGCGTTCCTTGCCGTACAATTCGTACATTGCAGCCGCACCGTGAGAAAGGGGGATGCTTGCATTGGCATGATCGTCGGTCAGCGCGTCCCTGCCCTGTTCCAGCTGGTGGTACAGACCGTTCTCGGTGTATATGTCAATAAGGGTCTTGTATTTTTCCCTGCCCGTCAGCCCGAAGAGTATGCACCATTCCTCCAGCATACCGCCCTGTTCACCTTTGAATACCGCGAAAGGTGTTGTATCCTTGATACTTTCTGCCCATTCGAGATACCAGTCCGCAAGACGGTCCGCAATATCCAGCGCCTTGCCGATATTTGCGTAGCGGTAGGCATCCACAAGTCCCATCAGCGTTTTGTGCATAGTGTACTGGGGCGACCATATATAGTCCTCGCCCGCCATAAAGGTGAAGTACTTCTCGGGTATGGAGCCCACCCATTTTCCGCCGTTTCGCTGCTGGCAGCGCTCCAGTTCGTCAACTATGTATGACAGCTTTGCGCGAAGTCCCTCATCGTGTTCGCTTGACGATAACAGTGCGGCTGCGGACATCCAGTGCCCCAGAAA
>NZ_CAMHRZ010000058.1 GCF_946187255.1 uncultured Ruminococcus sp. | reverse complement strand
GATTATGGTATAATAATTATTTGGAAGTTTTTCGGATAACAGAAAGGAATGAGCGTATTGATCTATCTTGATAATGCCGCCACCACCAAGCCCTGCGATGCCGCAAAAGCGGGCGTGATGAAAGGGCTGGAGGTATTTGGAAATCCCTCGTCACTGCACCGCTGCGGGCTGGATGCCGAGCTTTTGGTGACCGATGCGAGAACTGCTGTTGCGGATAGTCTGGGCTGCCTCAATGAAGAGATCTTCTTTACGTCGGGTGCCACAGAAAGCAGTAATACCGCCATATTCGGGGCTTTTAAGTCACAAGGCAAGCGAAAGCACCGTGTGGTCACAACAACGGTGGAGCATCCCGCAACTGCCCGCCCCTTTGATGAACTGGAACGTCTCGGCTGTGAGGTCGTGCGCGTTTCTCCCGATGAAAACGGCATTATCTCCGCCGAAGCGATAACCGATGCCGTCAACGAGGACACATTTCTTGTCAGCATGATGCTGGTCAACAACGAAACGGGAGCGATACTGCCTGTCAGCAAAGCGTTCACCGCCATACACAGGCGTTTCCCGAAGGTCATCACCCACTGTGACTGCGTTCAGGGCTACATGAAGCTGCCGATCAAGGCGAAAACACTGGGTGCGGATCTTATCTCCCTCAGCGCCCACAAAATATGCGGACCTAAGGGTATAGGTGCGCTGTATGTGCGTAAAGGACTGCATATCCCCGCACTGCTGATGGGCGGCGGGCAGGAGAAGAATATGCGTTCGGGCACCGAGTCGGTACCGCTGATATGCGGCTTCGGTGAAGCAGTGAAGCAGTACAGCGGGAATATCAGCGAGCGCCTTGAAAAAGCCCGCAGACTGGAAGCCCTGTTATTTGAGCTTTGCGAGAAGAACGGCGGGATAAGCGTCAACTACCGCGGGGAAAAATCCCCCTACGTCAACAGCATCTCGGTGGAGGGGCTGAAATCGGAAGTGCTGCTGCACTATCTCGAAAAGCGCGAGATATTCGTTTCCAGCGGGTCGGCTTGTTCCAAAGGCAAAAAAAGCGGCACACTGGCGGAGTTCAGAATACCTGTACGCAATATGGACACCACACTGCGCATCAGCTTTTCCCCCGACACCACAGAGGACGATCTGTACGGACTAATGGAAGGCATAGCCGCCGCACAGCAGGAACTGGCTAAGCTGAAATAATAATTTGAACGAACGTTTTATACTATATTAATATATAAGGAAAAATGTCGGATAGTATCGAAATAATTATCCCGATCAGCCGACATATACCGACAAAAATCATAAGGAGGAGCAGTTATAATGAAGGAAATAATTCTTTGCAAGTACGGCGAGATCGCACTGAAAGGTCTCAACAAAAGCACCTTTGAAAGCATGATGGTCAAGACTATCAAGCGCAGACTGGCAAGCGCAGGCGAGTTCAGAGTAACTAAATCGCAGTCCACACTGTATGTTGAACCGCTGGGCGAAGATCCCGATGTTGATGAATTCGAGAACAGACTGTCAAAGGTGTTCGGCATAGTAAAGCTGTGCCGCAGCGGCGCGGTGGAAAAGGATCTCGGCGCAATATGCGAAAAGGCACCCGAATATCTGGCGGAGGTGCTGGAAAATGCACGAACTTTCAAGGTGAACGCAAGACGTTCGGACAAGAAGTTCCCCCACAAATCCCCCGAGATATGTGCGGAGCTGGGCGGTGCGATACTTGAAAGATTCCCGCATCTGGAAGTGGATGTGCATGACCCGCAGGTAACTGTTACCGTCGAGGTGCGCGAGGACTACGCGTATGTACACTCCGACCCTGTTGACGGTGCGGGCGGCATCCCCGTAGGCTCCAGCGGACGTGCGCTGCTGCTGCTTTCGGGCGGTATAGACTCCCCTGTTGCGGGCTATATGATGGCTCGCCGCGGTGCGGTGGTGGAAGCGATACACTTTGAAGCACCTCCCTATACCTCCGACAGAGCGAGGATGAAGGTGGAAACACTGGCTAAACTTATGACCGCTTACTGCGGCGATGTTAAGTTCTTCTGCGTGCCCTTCACCGAGATACAGGAGCTGCTGCGTGACAACTGTCCAGAAGAACTTTTCACTATACTCATGCGCCGCCTGATGATGGAGATCGCACAGAGAATATGCGAAAAGGATGGGGATATACAGGCGCTGGTAACAGGCGAAAGTCTGGGACAGGTGGCAAGCCAGACGATGTACGCAATGGTATGCACAGACGCTGCCTGCCGTATGCCCGTGTTCCGTCCCTGCATAGGTATGGACAAGTCGGAGATAGTTGAGATAGCCCGTAAAATAGGCACTTTTGAGACTTCGATCCTGCCTTACGAGGACTGCTGCACAGTGTTCACACCCAAGCATCCAAAGACCCGTCCGTCCCTGGCGGAGGTTGAAAAAGCACAGGCGAGCTTCGATTTTGAACCCTATATCCAGAAAGCAGTCGAGGGCACATCCGTCACTCTGATCAAGAACAGATAGCATCTATCGAGATGCACGAACGGCACGCTTTGAGTTTCATATTTTTACATAGTGAACTGTACAAAAATATTCCCATTTTGTACAAAGTGCCAATCAGTCCATTTGGTTACACAGCGGTTACGTTGTTTCCGATTTTTAAGAATCGTGTACGCTTTTTTGTACCTTGCCTTTGTGAAAGACTTGTGACAGAACGTGTACTCTTCCCGAAATTCCGATATTTATGCTGTGATTGATGTCCCAAAAATCAAACACAAAACCATCAAATGTGTAACAAAACGGTTATAAAAGCGGTTCAAAACAGCCCGAAATTATGGTTAAAAAATGCGTTTGAATTTACAATGTGTTCAAAAAGAGGGCTATTTTTTTGTGTGATGTGTCAGTAAAAGGTGGTGAGTGGCAGATGAATTTTGCAGAGTATAACAAAGTGGTGACAGAAAGTATTGACATTATTACAGAGTGTGTAGTAAAATATATGATAAAGAATTTGGTTACTATGTCAACAGCAGAGAGCTGTACGGGCGGCATGGTGGCTGAAGCTATCACTTCGGTATCGGGTGCGTCGGCAATGTTCAAAGGCGGCGTGTGCAGCTACACCGAAGAGATAAAGATGAAAGTACTGGGCGTGAAGAAAGAAACGCTCGATAAGTACACCGTGTACTCCGAAGAGACAGCGAGCGAGATGAGTCTCGGCGCACAGCAGCTTTTCGGCACAGACTGCGCGGTGGGCATAACAGGTATCGCGGGTCCCGGTGGCGGAACCGAAGATAAGCCTGTGGGAACGGTATACATTTCCGCCAGGTACAAGGACCGTGAGATAGTAAGAGAGCTGAGGCTCTATAACGAATATGAAAAACTTGACAGAGGAATGATAAGAAAGATAAGCACCCTCAAAGCGATGGAAATGGTAAAAGAGGTCTGCGGTATCAGGTAATGTCAAGGAGTGGTAATATAAATGGCAATGTCAAACGAAACGATAAATCTCACCGAGAGAGATGACTCGAATTTCTTTGTGAGATTTGTTAAATACTTCATCCCCTGGAAGGGCGATAAAAGCAGCGAGGTAGTGCGCAAGGTAATATTCATGGCATCCATCGTGCTTTTCTCGATGTCCCTCAATCAGCTGAGCGATTATCTCGGTGCCAGCCGTGAGGAACAGAAATCATACATACAGGAGGTCGTTGTAAAGTATGAGCCTAAGTTCGACGACAACGTCAACTACGAAGCGAATACAGGCAGCGACGATATAGATATAGCTAACCCCGAAGCGACACACAAAAAGCGCGTAGTGCAGGACTGGGCAACGGATCTGCTGAAGCGCAACGAGGATGTGGTCGGCTGGATAAAGATACCCGGCTTCACCGATTACAGCGGTGAGGAGTACATCAACTTCCCTGTGGTCCAGGGTGAGGACAATGACGAGTATCTTGACAGGAACCTCGACCGCGACTACTATGAGTCGGGAAGCATCTTCGCAGACGCATGGAGCGTGATGAACGAGGACGGTCAGACAGATAATATCACCATCTTCGGTCACCACATGGGTTATGTGGGCACCAGCTTCACACATCTTGCCGAATACAAAAAAGGCGCGGATTTCGTGAAGGACTACCCTATAATCGAATTCAATTCGATCTACGAGAACAACTGCAAGTACGCCATCGTAAGCTGCTTTATGGCAAACACCGAAGCAAAGGATGACGACGGCAAGCTCTTCGAGTACATCGGGTACAGAGATTTCAACGATGAGGACTACAAGTTCGAGGACTGGTACGACGAGATAACAAAGCGCTCGTGGATAACGAGCGGTGTCAAGTGTACCGAGAACGACAAGTATATCTCCCTCTCCACCTGTTCAAAGCAGCTGGAGGACCTCAGATGGGTCATCGTTGCGAAGAAGCTTACTCCCGATGACAACATCGACCTTATCATAGACTCCTACAAGGACAAGCCCGATAAGGACGTATACTTCCCTAAGTTCTGGAGAGACCGCTACGGCAACAACAAAGTCGATCAGGGCTGGGAATATTAAGCTTTATGCTATTAGACCGATGTATGTCGGTTTAAAATAATAAAGCTCCGCAGCATCTCTCACGGCTGCGGACGGGGAGTCTCGTAAGGGGCTTCCGGAAAGGTAATGTGATAGAAATGAAGCAGAAAAGATCAAGGGCTGCCAAGCGCAAAGGCGCAAAGCCGTCCGTGAGAAAAGTCGGTACTATTCTGGGAGGCGGAGCACTGTGCGTACTTATGGTAGGCACGATAAGCGTATGCGGACTGCTCAGTCAGAAGACCGGAGCCAAGACCGACAAAGAGACAAAGACTGCGAATGTAAACACCACCGAGACAGCGAGAGATGAGGGTGCGTATACCGCACTGGATACTGTCACATGGAGAAAGGCAAGTATCAACGAGTATGAGTTCGCGGAGGTATCCGCTCCCGAGACCAAGAAGGTAACGGAAGCAGAAAGCAAAAAGGACCCCTCCGAGACCGAGACGACAACATCAGCCACGGAGAAAAAAGACGAAACAAAGGCAGAGACAGTCAAGGCTGAGACTGATAAGGCTGCCGGAGAAAAGACAGATATAAAGATCAAGAGCATATCGAAGACCTTCCTTTATGCGGCATCCCCCGTAAACCTGAGGAAGCTCCCCGACAAGAGCGCAGAATCGCTTGAGATGCTCGATACAGACACCAGAGTGGTCGTTGACGGCTGCACCGAAGACGGTGTGTGGTATTCAGTAAGACATGGCAAGATAACAGGCTATGCGATGGCTGAGTATTTCACAGGAAAAACCCCCAACGACAAGACAGACGAGAAGAAGTCCAAAGAGAAGACCGTTATCAAGCTCGAAGACAAGACGGAAAACAAGGGCGTTATCGAGTATACCGATGAGGAATACGAGATGCTCTGCTACGTTCTTCAGGGCGAGGTAGGAGATTGTTCAGAGGCAAGCAAGATCGCTGTTGCCAACGTTATCATCAATAGGGTCAAATCGAGCCAGTTCCCCGATTCCATTTCGGCAGTGCTAACAGTACCCTCACAGTTTGATGCTATCTACGGCTATTACAACGGTACCACTGTTCCCACACAGAACACCAGAGAGTGTGCTGCAAGGGCGCTTGCGGGCGAGGACAATACAGGCGGCGCGACTTATTACTATGCGCCCGGCTACTGCGGCGGTTCTACCGCATCATGGTTCGAGACTCTTCAGTTCTGCTATGAGGTGGACGGTCAGAGGTATTTCAAGAACTGGTAAAATGCATAAGCCTGAATTAAGGATTTTGTGCAACATTTGGCAAGGCATACGAAAAGTCAAGACGAATATTGCATTTGTCTTGACTTTTTCTTCTTATTTGATAAACTATACATTGTGGTGCTTTCTGCGCCGCATTAAGTCCAAAAAAATAATCACGTTTGAGGTAGGTTTGTAATGAGCAGGACTAAAAACGAAAACAATGAAAGATCCTCGAAAGCAGGGCGTATAGCGGCACATATCAGGCTGCTGGTGACGGGTATAGCTGTCACGGGCGGCTGCGGTCTGCTTATGCTGACAGACAGCGCTTTCAACCCCGCAACACGCATGGAGAACCATACTCCTTCTGCGGCAGCCGCTGATGTTCAGCCCGATGAGATAAGCATAAAGAACGCCGAGATCAAAAAGGCGAGCACTTCGGCTATGCAGGTGGTGCAGAGGGAATTCAACAGCCCGCTGGTGCTGGCTGAACCTACTGTTAAAAAGATGGAGTTCCCGAAATTCAAAAAGGCTGCCATCGGTGAGTATGATTTTTCTACCGCTGAAACAAAGTCCAAAGGCATCAAGGTGAACAGCGCTGCTATCACCGACCCCAATGACTTCACGGTGCCTTTCCCCGAACAGGATACTCTTATATATTACCCCGAAAAGGGCGAGCCCCTGAACCTCACCGCGACCAGAAGCGTGGCGGGCGAGTATTTCAGAGTGCATGACGAGAATTCGGGCTCAACACTGGTGATGAATGCCCATGAGCTGCTTTGCCTGATGGTAAACAACGAGATAGGCGACAGCTGGGACGAGGACGCTATCAAGGCGCAGATAGTTGCGGCTTACTCTCACCTGAGATACCACCACGAGCACGGACTGACCCCGACCATAGGTCTGAGATACGGCTATTCTTCCAAGCTGGAGAACTGCGTCAACGCCGTTGAGGGACAGGCGATGCACTATGACGGTGAGGTCATCAATGCGGTGTACTCCGCATCAAGTGCGGGCTATACTACCACCGCAGGCGATATATGGAACATGAACTTCCCCTACCTGAAATGCGTTGAGAGCATATACGACGATCAGGACATAAACTGGGGTATAGAAAAGAAATACAGCCGCGCAGAGGTCAAGGCACTGCTGGAAGGCAGGTTCGGCATAACCCTCTCGGAAGATCAGACAAAGTGGTTCAAGATCGACAGGGCATACAGCGTGGTTTATATCGACACCGTCACCATAGACGGCAGAGATAACTGCAAGCTGACAGGCAATCAGCTGTGCAACCTTGTGGGACTTAAATCCAATGCCATTACCATAAAGTACAAGGACGGCGAATTCACGTTCACCTCCTGCGGCTGGGGACACGGCGTGGGTATGTCTCAGTGGGGCGCACATTACTATGCCGAGAACGGCTGGACATACGACCAGATACTGACACATTACTATGTTGATGCAAAGCTGGAGCTCTCAGCACCTGTGGCAAATTCTCAGGAGCCCGAAGATAACAGCAGCACCGACAGCGACAATAACAGTTCAAGCAGCGATACCACCGCTTATACCGATACCACACCTGCATATCAGGATGGCGGCAGCGGATATACCGAGCAGCAGTACGACCAGGGCGGCAGCAGCGATTACAATACCGGCTGGACAGACAATACCGCTTCGGATACACAGTGGCAGGCTGATACCTCTTCACAGTGGCAGCCCGATAACCAGTGGAGCAATAATGATACGGGCAATACAGGCTGGTCTGACAACGGCGGCACCTACAACGATTACGGCGGCTGGCAGTAAAGCCGAATGGAGGAAATTAGATTGACTATTAAAAATCTGATGATGGAATACGATGTGATCCTCGCTTCCGCTTCACCGAGGAGAAAGGAACTCATGCAGCTTATATGTCCCGGTTTCAGGGTGATACCCGCAGACTGCGGTGAAGCTGTTCCCGAGGCACTTAGTTCCAGAGACGTTCCCGGTTTTCTTTCTTACCAGAAGTGCGAGTGTATCGCACAGGTATATCAGAACTCTGTTGTCATCGGCTGTGACACGGTGGTGACCACCGCTGACGGCGAGATACTCGGCAAGCCCAAGAGCGAAGAGGATGCAAAACGTATGCTGAGAGAGCTCTCGGGACGTATGCACACGGTGGATACGGGCGTTTCCATCGGCTATAAAGGACATATCGAGACATTTACCGAGACCACCAAAGTGTGGTTCAGGGAACTGACAGAGGAAGAGATAAACGACTATGTGGCAACGGGCGAGCCTATGGATAAGGCGGGCGCTTACGGCATACAGGGCGAGGGCACTCTTCTTGTGGATAAGATAGACGGTGATTTCTTCAACGTGGTGGGGCTGCCTGTTTCAAAGCTGGCAAACAAGCTCCATGAGATACTGGACTGATAATGAAAGATCGGGACGGATAGAGTATACCAGACGGCATATATCGATACTTTCGGCGCATTCACGCTGAACGGTGTGCCGTGTGATATATCATCTATCCGTCCTTTGTATATGAACGGATACATCGGGGATAATACTATAGGTGCATTGCTTGTGAATTTAACCTAAATTTACCGAATTTACTTGCAATAGCCGTGAAAATATGGTATGATATAAGATGTATGGTCATGTGAAGCAATACGGACATATACAGAGGAAAGGTACGTTATGGAACACAGTAATTCGGTTATCAGAAAAAGGCGCGTTCTTGCGCAGCAGAATATGGTGACAGCACTTTGTCTCGCCTGCATGGTGTTTACCGTGAGCTGGTCGGTGTTCGCAGCAGTGGCTGAGGGACGCAAGCCCGCTGTGGTGACTGAGGTGGATAAGAATGCATCATCCAAAGCTGAGGAAAGCTCCGTGGCGGAGGAACCAAGCTCAGAAGAAGAAAGCTCCGAGGAGGAGTCAAGCTCCTTTGCGCCTTATTATACAGAGGATACACACCCCTACGCCGTCCCGACGGATACAGCTGATGACCTCAGTGATGCGGTGTTCATAGGCGACAGCCGTACAGTGGGTATGATGAACAGTACGGACAAGCCTCAGGCGACTTTCCTGTGCGCTGTGGGTCTTAATATCGATACGGTGCTGGAGTCAAGCGATATCGCACAGGGTGACGGTACAGTCGGCACATTGCAGCAGGCACTCAGCCAGCGGCAGTTCGGCAGAGTATATATCAGCTTCGGTACCAATGAGATGGGCTGGCCTTATGTCGATACCTTCGAGGAACACTATACCAATATGGTGCAGACGATACAGAGCTATCAGCCGAATGCGGAGATATACCTGATAGGCATACTTCCCCTGGCACAGTCCCAGGACTATGACGGCGATGCGGTAAACAACGAGAACGCCCGCACATTCACGGCTTCCATTGAAAAGGTGGCAGGAGAACTGGGCGTGCATTACCTCGACTGCTCGGCTGCGGTGGCTGATGAGAACGGCTATCTCCCCGAAGAAGCCTCCCCCGACGGCATACACATGACTGCCGATTACTGTCTCTACTGGCAGAACTTTATTATAGACAATACCTGATAAGCACCCCCTTTCGGGGATATGATATATTAAAAGGATAAGGTGAGTAAAAATGAATTTCAAGAGAACACTTTGCATCATTCTGGCAGCTATGGCTGTGACCTGTGCCTGCGCTTCCTGCGGCGACAGCGGCGAAGCCGACAAGGGCGGCGATACCGCTCAGACCACTGAAGAAAAGGCTGACGTTACCGTTACCGCCGACAAGCTGGAAAGCGATATAACCTTCGAGGACAGCCTGGTGGAAGCTGACAGCAGCAAGATCGAGAAGATACTGGGCGTGGCTCCCGATGCTTACAGAAAAGCAAAGGTTTTTATAAGCTCCACAGGCGCTACTCCCGAGGAGATAGCCTGCTTTGAAGCTAACGACGGTATGGCTGAGGCTATAAAGGCTTCACTGACCACAAGACTTAACAATCAGAAGAACACCTTCACCGATTACAAGCCCGAGCAGGCTCCCAAGCTGGATGACGCGGTGCTGATAGTAAAGGACAACTGTGTATACTTCTGCATTTCCGGCGACAGCGCAAAGGCTAAGGAGATAATCGGTTAATGCTTTTTTCAAGTACGACCTTCCTGTTCGGCTTTCTGCCCGCAGTGCTGCTGGTATACTTCCTGCTGCCGAAAATAGCGGGCAAATACGCACGCACTGCACAGAACGCAGTGCTGTTCGTGTTCAGTCTCGTGTTCTACGCCTGGGGCGAGCCGATATACATACTGCTGATGTGTCTGTCGATAATCGCAGCATACTTCACGGGCATATTTGCTGACAAAAGCCGTCTGCCCGAGAACAAAAAGGACAGCAAAGTACCTTTTATCTCAATGATGGCAGCTGTCGTATGGAATGTGGGGCTGCTGCTGTTTTTCAAGTATACCGACTTCTTTATCAACACGATAAACAGTGCGGCTGGCACACAGATAAAGCCCACCGGACTGGCGCTGCCTATCGGCATCAGCTTTTACAGCTTCCAGACCCTTTCCTACGTCATCGATGTATACAGGGGCAACGTAAAGTGTCAGAAGAATATCCTGCATCTCGGCACCTATGTGGCACTGTTCCCACAGCTTATCGCAGGACCCATCGTGCGCTACATCGATGTTGCCGAACAGCTGGTACACAGGCAGGAAACCATCGAAAAGACTGCACAGGGCGTAAAGAGATTCTGTGTGGGACTGGGCAAAAAGGTCATCATCGCAAATGCGGTGGGCGAGCTTTTTGATACCATATCCAACTCGCCGCAGTCGGAACTCAGCGTGGCTGCCAGCTGGATAGGTATAATCGCCTATACCTTCCAGATATACTTTGACTTTTCGGGATACTCGGATATGGCGATAGGTCTTGGAAAGATGTTCGGATTTGATTTCCTTGAGAACTTCAATTATCCCTACATCTCCGACTCGATAACCGAGTTCTGGCGCAGGTGGCATATCTCACTGTCCAGCTGGTTCAGGGACTATGTGTATATCCCCCTGGGCGGAAACCGCAAAGGCAAGGCGAGACAGTGCGTGAATATCATGGCAGTATGGTTCCTGACAGGCTTCTGGCACGGTGCCAACTGGAACTTCATGATGTGGGGCGTATACTTCGGCTGCATACTCCTGCTGGAAAAGAATTTCCTGCTGAAAGCGCTGAAAAAGACTCCAAAAGCAGTACAGCATATCTATGCGCTGCTGCTTATAGTCATCGGCTGGGGAATATTCGCCTATGAGGATACCTCAGCACTTTTACAGAACTTAAAGAATATGTTCGGCTTCGGCGGACTGCCGCTGTGGAACGATATTACTGCTTTCCGTCTTTCACAGAACGCTGTGCTTTTCCTGCTGGCAGCGGTATGCTCGACACCCGTTATCAAAAAGGCGGGGGATGCCATCGCAAAGCGCAAGCCCGAATTATACGAAACGGTATGCGTGCCGCTGGAATGCGCTTTCCTGTTCATAATATCGGTGGCATACCTGGCAGGCAACTCCTTCAACCCGTTTTTGTATTTCAGGTTCTGACGGAGGTACATGATGAATAAATGGTACGATGAGGAATATGAATTCACTGTGGAAGTCACGGGATTTATCTGCGGAGACAAGACCGAGAGATACTGCCGCAACGGTGAGGAAATAGGCGATACCTACACCTGCACCTACGGCTGCCCCGTAAACAAGGACGGTTACGGGATATGCTCAAAGACCATGATGATGCTCTACCCGCTGATGGAAGCCGTGAGAAGCGGCGGAGACCTTGAAAATCTGGGCGGTGACAGCAAGTATTCCAAAATGATAGTCTGTCCCGACGGCTGTGTCATGTTCAGGCTGACCGCCAGACCGCTGGGCAATGAGAATTTCCACAAAGGCAATTTCTGGGATTACCCCGATGACCAAACTTAAAGAGGATAGATAATGAATACCGAATTACTGGGCAAGCTGGGTTCGCTTGCAGTAAGCTGTATCATAATAATGGCGCTGATCGTTGTGGCGTGCCTTATTACTCCGAAGCTGGCTAAATGGATACAGAAGAAGAACCCGCAGCTTGCCGATAAGATAGAACGCGGCGGACCGGGGAGCGATAAGCCCGCAAGGGTGGACGATGCTGCCACGGGACGTTCTCCCCAGGAAGATTATGAAGCGCACAGCGCATTCGAGTCCTCGAAGGAAGAGGACTTTGACCCGAATTACAAGATATACAACGAGGATATATACGCCTTCAATTTCGGGAAGAAAAAGAAGAAGACAGAGGACGATCAGGAGCGAAAAGATGAAGCTGAATGAAAAAGCTTTACAGACCGCTGCCGACAGGATAAAAACAGCTGTCGATGCGGATAAGCATTCGCTTTCGCTGGCATGGCTGCTGCTGCGCGGCGGCAAAGCTGCGGTGCTTTTAGACTGCCGCGTGAAAGACAGCAGTGAAAGTGATGTTATGCTGTTTGAACTGAACGGCAGACTGTGTTTCAGCCATCATAATGCCGATCCTTATGAAGAGTGCTATTTTGAAGCGATGGACTTCTTTGAAAGGGAATACAGCGGCAGTACGGAAGATATCGTGACAGGCGACCGTCAGGACATGAACGGACTTATCGAGGAAAACCTCAGAGAGCTGACTTCGATGTATGAAAATGAAGATAAAGCTGTCCGCGAAGTCCCGATAAAAGAGATACGGTATGTTTGCAGTATATTCAAGCTGAATCGGCTGTTTGGCATACTCACGGACGATATACAGGATTCCTTTTATCTGCGTTTCGGCGCTGCGGACAGGAATGACAGACTTATCCGTTTTCACGATCTTGAATATATACCCGATGATGAATGCGAACACGGGTATATGTATATAGATGATTTTATCCTCGATGGACAGGAATAATACAGTAATATATTTAGGAGTTGAAAATAATGGCAAAGAATAAGAAGATGGTAGATGCGATAACCTCTATGGATGAGGATTTCGCAAAATGGTACACCGATATCTGCACAAAGGCTGAACTGATAGCCTACACAAGCGTTAAGGGCTGTATGGTAATAAGACCCTACGGCTACGCTATCTGGGAGAACATACAGAGACTTCTCGACAACCGCTTCAAGGCACTGGGTCACGAGAATGTATGTATGCCTATGTTCATCCCCGAGAGCCTTTTACAGAAGGAAAAGGATCACGTTGAGGGCTTCGCACCCGAGGTTGCATGGGTAACTCACGGCGGCAGCGAAAAGCTGGAGGACAGACTGTGCGTAAGACCTACCTCCGAGACTCTGTTCTGCGAGCACTATGCTAATATCGTTCACAGCTACCGCGACCTGCCCAAGCTGTATAACCAGTGGGTCAGCGTTGTAAGATGGGAAAAGACTACCCGTCCTTTCCTGAGATCGAGAGAGTTCCTGTGGCAGGAGGGTCATACCATCCACGAGACCGCTGAGGAAGCTATCGAAGAGACAGAGCGTATGCTCAACTGCTATGCCGACTTCTGCGAGAAGGAACTGGCAATGCCCGTCGTTAAGGGCAGAAAGACCGATAGCGATAAGTTCGCCGGCGCTGAGGCTACATACGCCATCGAAGCACTGATGCACGACGGTAAGGCACTCCAGGCAGGCACATCCCACTATTTCGGTGACGGCTTTGCAAAGGCGTTCAATATCCAGTTCACAGGCAGAGATAATAAGCTGGCATTCCCCCACCAGACTTCTTGGGGCGTTACCACACGTCTGATAGGCGCTATAATCATGACTCACGGCGATGACAACGGTCTGGTACTGCCCCCCGCAGTGGCTCCCGTGCAGGCTGTTATCGTGCCTGTACAACAGTTCAAGGAAGGTGTGCTGGAAAAGGCCAATGAGGTATACGAGCAGCTGAAAGCCGCAGGCATCCGCGTAAAGCTGGATGACTCCGACCAGTCACCCGGATGGAAGTTTGCTGAGTACGAGATGAAGGGCGTGCCCGTCCGCATCGAGCTGGGACCTAAGGATATCGAGAACGGTCAGTGCGTCATCGTTACAAGACACGACCGCGAGAAGACCTTCACACCTCTGACTGAGCTTGTTGAGACAGTCAACGCAAAGCTGGAAGCAGTACGCGAGGGCATCTTCCAGAAAGCACTGGAGAACCGCGAAAGACGTACCTACGCCTGCAAGAACTGCGATGAGATCATAAAGGCGCTGGAAGAGAACGGCGACGGCTTCATCAAGGCAATGTGGTGCGGCGAGGAAGAATGCGAAGATAAGGTCAAGGAGCTGACAGGTGTCGGTTCAAGATGTATACCTTTTGAGCAGGAGAACCTTTCCGATGTATGTGTTTGCTGCGGCAAGCCTGCAAAGAAGATGGTACTCTGGGGCAAGGCGTACTAAATAAGTATAATAACGGCGGAGATGCGATGCACCTCCGCTGTTTTTTCGCGGCAGCAAACAAGCGACCAAAACTCCCTAAGCCGCGAACTGAGCTTTGGGTCAAGCCTTTCGCGAAAGGCTTGCGGAGTTTGAGGCAGAGCCTCTAGGTCAAGGTTCCAAAGGGACGCGGAAACCGTGTATTATTAGAACAGCAAACAAACGCTAAAATCAAGCGCGGCAATAACAAATACTATGAGCGTGGACAATACAAACGTCCACGCTCTTTCTTTCGGCGGAAGTACATTGCCGCGCGTCTACCAGCGAGGACAGCGAAGCGTCTCCGAGCGGTCGCCCCGCATTCCCTACGATAAAAAACACTTCCCGACCACCAAATCCCATAGCAAACAATAAAGCCATAGCATTTCCAAAGAAATACTATGGCTCAAATCATCTTAATTATCGCCGCAGAAGATCACAGCTTGGAATACCCAAAGCTGTTTATCAGTGCATCCACCTTCTGTCCCTTTTTGCACATGGGGCACTCGTTGGCAAGATAGTTCTCGTAGTTGGGAAGATCCTTGTCAGTGAACAGCGCGTGTATTGGTGTTACACCAAACTTGTCGATAGCCGAGAATATCGCACCGACTGCTGCCAGCTTGCCGTTGTAGTACTGTAAACAGTCTACCGCACGACCGATACTCTTACCTGTGGAAGCGCTGGAGATGAGCAACATGACCTGCTTGCCCCATATCTTCTTCTGGGTGTTGTCACG
>NZ_CAMHRZ010000057.1 GCF_946187255.1 uncultured Ruminococcus sp. | reverse complement strand
TATGCGGAAGGTATACGTTGAGAAAGCCAACGAGGTAATGTCGGCGCACACATACTTTTACGCAGACACACCGCGTATACTGGAGGAGCTTAGGGCGAAGGGCGCGAAGGTGGCGATTGTATCCACAAAAATGCGTTACAGGATCGTCGAGTCCTTTGAGATGCAGCTCCATGCCCACCCCTATGATCTTATCGTCGGACTGGAAGACGTTTCCGCACCAAAGCCCGATCCGCAGGGGATACTGAAAGCAATGGATGCTTTGGGTGTCAGCCGTGAAGATGTGCTCTATGTTGGTGACAGTCATATCGATGCCGAAACAGCTGTCAATGCAGGCGTTGATTTTGCCGCAGTGACTACAGGCTCCACCGACCGTGAGACCTTCATGAAGTACCCGCACACCGCTGTTGGCAGCACTTTGTCGGAGGCGCTGGAGCAAAATATGAACCCAGTGTAAAAATAATCATAAAATATCGTTAAAAAACCTTGCTTATTTGGGCGAAGAATGTTATAATATACTTTGAATATTATGCTTTGTTTATTTTGATCTTGGAAAGGAAAGCTGATATATGGTAAAGAGTATGACAGGATTCGGCAGGGAACATATCGTTGCCGAGGGAAGAGAGATCATAGTTGAGATACGTTCGGTAAATCACAGATACTATGAGTTCACTTCCAGGACACCCCGCGCTTACGGTTATCTTGACGAAAAGCTGAAAGCGTTTTTGAAAAGCGGCATATCAAGAGGCAAGGTGGAAGTCTCGGTGACCATCTACAATCAGGAGGGCACCGATGCCGAGATTGAGCTCAACAAGTCGGTGGCTCAGGGTTATCTTAATGCGCTCAGGAGCGCTGCCGACGAACTGAACCTCAGTGATGACCTGACTCTTTCAAATGTCATGAGACTGCCGGATATATTCACGGTGGTAAAAAAGACCGAGGACGAGGAGGTCATCTGGAACCAGGTAAAGGCAGTCGCACAGGTAGCGCTGGACAGATTCATCGAGATGCGCGAGACCGAAGGCCGAAAGATGTACGACGATGTGAGTGCCAGACTTGATTTTATTGAAAGGACAGTCGGTGAGATCGAGGAGCATCAGCCGTCGGTAGTGAAGAACTACAGCGAAAGACTGTATGAAAAGATCAAAGATACTCTCAAATCTCTGGATCAGGACAGGATAGACCAGCAGAGAGTGCTGACAGAGGTGGCTATATTTGCCGATAAAGTCGCTATCGACGAGGAGACTGTAAGGCTCAGGAGCCATATCTCACAGTTCCGCGACCTTATCGCTTCCGATGAACCTGTGGGAAGAAAGCTGGATTTCCTGGTGCAGGAGGTCAACCGCGAGGTAAATACCATCGGTTCAAAGGCTAATGATCTTACGATCACGAAGAAAGTCGTGGATCTCAAAGCCGAGATCGAGAAGATCAGAGAGCAGATACAGAATATCGAATAGGTGACTTTATGCAGCTGATAAATATCGGTTACGGGAATATGGTCTCTGCGGGCAGGGTCATCGCGATAGTCGCACCCGATTCCGCACCCATAAAGCGGCTCATACAGGAGTCGCGCGATAAAGGCACACTTATAGATGCGACCTACGGCAGAAAGACCCGCACGGTAGTTATAATGGACAGCGACCATGTCGTGCTTTCGGCAGTCTCAACCGAGACTGTATGCGGCAGGGCTGCCGAAGAGGAGGTAGAAGAGAATGAAGAATAATGATCCGAAGCTGATCATCGTTTCCGCACCTTCGGGCTGCGGCAAGGGTACTATCATGGCAAGTGCTTTTGAGAACTGTGATGTTTTCTACTCGGTGTCATGCACCACACGTTCACCGAGACCCGAAGATATTCCGGGAAAGACATATAACTTCCTGACAGTGGAGGAGTTTGAAAAAATGATAGCCGAAGACGGTTTCCTTGAGCACGCCTGCTATTCGGGAAACTACTACGGTACCCCGAAGAAGCCCGTTGATGATAATCTGGCGGCGGGCAAGGATGTAATACTGGAGATCGAGACACAGGGTGCTTTTCAGGTCAAGGAATTAAGACCCGATACAGCGTCGCTGTTCATACTTCCACCGTCTGTCGCCGAGCTGGAAAGAAGGCTCCGCAAGCGCGGTACAGAGGACGAAGAGACTATCGCCAAGCGTGTTTCACAGGCAGCAGGGGAGATAGCTCAGGCTGATAAATACGATTATGTGATAATGAATGCCGATATCGATAAGGCTGTGGAAGATTTCCTGGCAGTTATCAACGGTATTAAGGGCGTGGCTGGACCTGCAACACAGTTCAGTCCAGAAAATGAGAATATAAAAGAAATGATACGAGAGGTGCTTGAAAATGCTTAGACCCGCAGTTTGTCAGATACTTAAAAACAATGAGAGCTATTATTCACTGGTGATCGCCGTTGCAAAACGCGCAAGAGAGATCACTGATGAAGCCAGCAAGAACGAGAAGGTTCTTGAAGAGAAGCCCGTAAAGACCGCAGTCGATGAGTTTGCGGCAGGTGAATACAAGATCATCGAGGACGCATCACTGAAAAACTGATCTTTGGGAGGTCTGAAAAATGGGTGAAAAGGGAACTGTTGCCTGTGTGGTGTTGAGCCATGCGGCTTACAGCTTTGATGCAGAGTACAGCTACCTTGTACCCGAAAGATTCAGACCCGTACTCAAAGCGGGCATGAGGGTGCTCGTATCCTTCGGACGGGGCAATAACCGCGTCATAGGTCTGGTGACAAGGCTGTGCGAGGACGACGGCAGCTATAAAAAGCTGAAGCCGCTGCTTGCGGTCGTTGACAAGGAGAGCCTTGTTACCGAAGAGATGATGAAGATCATCTTCTGGCTGAAGGAGAACACCTTCTGTACCTATTTTGATGCTTTCAAAAGCGCGGTGCCGACGGGCTTTTCCTATAAAGTCGATCTGCACTATGCGCTGGTGAATACGTTCATCGACAAGGATACTCTGGATACAGCGGAAAGGGAGATAGTTGACTTTCTGGAAGTGACGGAGGATCAGCGCGAGATCGACAAATTCCTCGATGTCAAGGAGTTCCCCGAGAGGAAGAAGCCCCTTGAAAAGCTGCTGGATAAGGGCTTTGTGGAGGAAACGCAGAGCTTTAAGCGCAAGATAGGCGACGACAGCGTAAAAATGGCTGAACTTGTACCCGGATATGAGGATGCCGACCTTACGCCAAAGCAGAAACAAGTTGTGGAACTGCTGGAGGAAAGCTGTTCGGCATCGGTGAAAGAGCTTTGCTATATGACGGGCTGTACAGCGACGATAATCAAGCGGCTGTGCGAGAAGAATGTAGTAAGGGTGTATGAGCATGAGGTCATGCGCGATGCCGTCGGGGAAATAACCGAAAGGGAAAGCCCCGATGATATAATCCTTAACGAGGAACAAAGTTCGGCGTATGAGGGTATCATGTCGCTCATTAAGGCGGGAAGCCCCGCAGGAGCGCTGCTTTACGGTGTTACGGGCAGCGGCAAGACTTCTGTGTTCATCAAAGTCATTGACAGTGTTGTCGCTATGGGCAAAACGGCTATCATGCTGGTGCCCGAGATATCCCTGACACCACAAATGGTGGCACGATTCAAGGTGCTCTTCGGGGAGAATATCGCACTGCTTCATTCGTCGCTGTCACTGGGACAGCGAATGGACGAATTCAAGCGCATAAAGCGCGGTGAAGCAAGGATAGTCATCGGCACGCGAAGTGCGGTATTTGCGCCCGCTTCGGATATCGGCGTGATAATAATGGACGAGGAGGGCGAACAGTCCTATAAATCGGACTCTGCTCCCCGCTACCATGCGAGAGATGTGGCTATACAGCGCTGCGGACATAATAACGCACTGCTGCTGCTGGCATCAGCAACGCCCTCGCTGGAGACTTACTATTACGCGAAAAAAGGCAGGTTCCACCTGTTTACGCTGAAACACAGGTACAGCGATGCATCCCTGCCTCGTGTCGAGATAATCGATATGCAGACAGAAGCCGCCGAAGGCAATGACAGCCTGCTTAGCCGAAAACTGGCAGACAGTCTGACATCGACCCTGCAAAGGGATGAACAGGCGATACTCCTGCTCAACAGGCGCGGCTTCACGACCTACGTTAGCTGTCTAAGCTGCCGTCAGCCTGTGGTGTGTCAAAGGTGTAACATCCCCCTTACCTACCACAAGAAGAACAACAGGTTTATGTGCCATTACTGCGGTTATACTATGGATAACAACGCGGTATGCCCATCCTGCGGTTCTGATAAGCTGAGGGCGAGCGGTGTGGGTACTCAGCGCGTTGAGGACGAGCTGGCAAGGATATACCCCGATGCCAGGATACTCCGCATGGATGCGGATACCACTACATCAAGATATGCCTACGAGGAAAAGTTCAAAGCCTTTGAGGATCATGAGTACGACATCATGCTGGGAACACAGATGATCGCTAAAGGGCTGAATTTCCCCAACGTGACGCTTGTAGGTGTGATATCGCTGGATAAGGCGCTGTTCACAGGGGATTACAGAAGCTATGAGAGGACATTCTCGCTGCTCACACAGGTGGCGGGAAGAAGCGGCAGGGGCATGAAGCCGGGTGTGGCTTACATACAGACCTTTGTGCCCGACCATTATGTGCTCAACCTGGCTGCCGATCAGAACTACGATGAGTTCTTCAACGAGGAGATCGCCCTGAGGCAGTCGCTTATCTATCCGCCCTGCTGCGATATATGCGTGTTCGGGTTCGCGGCAGCGATGGAAAGCAGAGCTATAATGGCAGCGGACTATGTCACAGAGCTTATAGCCGCTTACGTCAGGGAAAATCAGGTGGATTTCCCCATGAGGGCGATCGGACCTTCTCCCTGTACGCTGGAGGTCATCAACGGCAAGTACCGCTACAGGCTGATATTGAAAACGAAAAATACAAGGCGTTTCAGAGAAATGATAGCATTCGTGCTGAAAGCCTTTTGTGATAACAAGGACTTCAGGGAAGTCAGGATTTATGCCGATATCAACGGTGATATCGGGCTTTAGAAAGGAAAGTGTGAAATGGCTGTCAGGAATATTCTGAATAAGAGCGATGAGACCCTCCATAAGGTATGCCGACCTGTGGAGAAATTTGACGAGAAGCTGTGGACATGGCTCGATGATATGAAGGAGACCCTTGAAAAGGCGAACGGTGTGGGTCTTGCCGCACCGCAGGTGGCTATACTGAGGCGTTTTTGTATTATCGACGTTGGCGACGGCAATGTGTATGAGCTTATAAATCCCGAGATAATATGGCAGTCTGAGGAAACACAGAGAGTGCTTGAGGGATGCCTGTCCTGTCCCAATGAATGGGGCTATGTCACAAGACCCATGAGCGTTAAGTTCAAAGCACAGGACAGACATGGTGAATGGTACGAGATGGAGGTCAGCGAGCTGTTTGCACAGGCTGTATGCCATGAGACATCTCATCTTGACGGTCATCTGTTCACCGAGATCGTAGAAGAATTTGTTGAGGTCGAAGAGAAATGAAAATAGTATTCATGGGAACTCCCGATTTTGCAGTGCCTTCGCTGAAAGCACTGTATAAGGCGGGACATGAGGTGCAGGCGGTATTCTGTCAGCCTGACAAGCCCAAAGGCAGAGGCATGAAGCTGGTGGCACCGCCCGTAAAAGAGACTGCCCTTGAAAACGGAACTCCCGTATATCAGCCTAACAGCCTGAAAAACGGCGGCGAGGAGTTCATAAAGGTGATAGAGGAGCTCGCCCCTGATTGCATCGTTGTGGCGGCATACGGGAAGATATTGCCAAAATCGGTGCTTGATATCCCGAAGTACGGCTGTGTCAATGTACACGGTTCGCTTCTGCCGAAATATCGCGGCGCAGGACCTATACAGTGGGCAGTGCTGAATGATGAAAAAACTACAGGTATAACCACTATGCTCATGGGTGAGGGACTGGATACGGGCGATATGCTGCTGAAAAGCGAGACAGAGATCGGTGAGAACGAGACTGCCGCCGAACTGTTTGACAGACTTGCGGATATGGGCGCTGAGCTTATCGTCGAGACCCTTGACAAGCTGGAAAAGGGTGAGGTAACACCTGTTGCACAGAATGAAGCAGAAGCTACCTACGCGCCGATGCTGACGAAGGATCTGTCTCCCATCGATTTCAGTAAGACAGCCCGTGAGGTACACAAGCAGATATGCGGTCTTTCCGACTGGCCTTGTGCCACTACACTTATCAACGGCAAGCGTGTGAAGGTCTATCGCTCCGAAATTGCGGAAGGTAAATCAAATAAACCGGCAGGAACTGTCGTCAATGCAAAAGACTTGACAGTTGCTTGCGGCGACGGGCTTGTAAGATTTACGGAAATTCAGGCGGAAGGCTCGAAAAGAATGGCTGTTGCCGATTATTTGCGCGGCAAGCCGATCGCAGAAGGAACGGTTTTGGGAAAGTGACAAGATCTATTACTTGTCAGATGGAGGTTCGTTTTATTGGGTAACACAAGATGGTTCACGGTCAGGCTGCTGACAAAGCTGGACGAGAACAGCTCATATTCAAATATTTTGCTTGATGATGCGCTTAACAGAAGTGATTTTGACAAGCGTGACAAAAAGTTCATTTCCGCACTGTTTTACGGTGTGCTGGAAAGACAGCTCACGCTTGATGCGATAATTGCAGATCTTTCCAAAAATCCGAAAAACAAGCTGAATCATACTCTGCGGAATATACTCAGGAGCGGGCTGTATCAGCTGAAATATATGGACTCCGTACCCGACAACGCAGCGGTGGATGAGTCGGTGGAGCTGGCGAAAAAGTGCAGAAATCCCGCTGCTCCCGCATTTACCAACGGATTGCTGCGGGAATTCATAAGGCGCGATAAGGCTTTGCCTGCGGTTGGAAACGAAACTGCCCGCCTGTCGCTGGAATACTCATGTCCTCAGTGGTTAGTGGGAAAATGGATGAAAGAGTACGGCAAGGAAAAATGCATATCACTGCTGAAAACTTCGATCGGGCAGGCACCTACCACTGTAAGGATAAATCCCTTGACAGGAACGATCGAGGACACTCTTGATATGCTTCTTGCGGAGGAAATGACCTTTGAACGCTCAAAGTACTCCGAGTATGCTGTGAATGTGGCAAATGCAGGTTCGATAGAAAAAACGAAAGCCTTTGCGGAGGGCAGGTTCCATGTTCAGGATCTTGCCAGTCAGCTGTGCTGCAAGGCGCTGGATCCTCAGCCGGGAGATACGGTGCTCGACTTATGTTCGGCACCCGGTGGAAAAGCATTTACTATTGCTGAGATGATGGGTAATGAGGGCACTGTGCTTGCTTTCGATCTTCATCCTAACCGTGTCAAGCTGATACGTTCGGGTGCCAAAAGACTGGGATTGACCTGCATAAAGGCGGAAGTCAATAATGCGAAGGAGTTCAACAGCGAGCTTCCAATGGCTGACAGGGTACTTGTGGATGCTCCTTGTTCGGGGCTGGGCGTTATAAGACGCAAGCCCGAGATCAAGTACAAGGATCCCGCTGAATTTGGGCGTTTGCCTGAGGTGCAATATGATATACTTGACACCTCGTCAAGGTATGTCAAGGCTGGTGGATTGATGGTTTATTCGACCTGTACTGTTTCAAAAGCGGAGAATGATGAAGTAGTTGCAAAGTTCCTTGAAGAGCATGAGGATTTCATGCCCGACGGCGACGACTATATTCAGACTATCACTCCTGATATGTACGGATCGGACGGCTTCTTTTTTGCAAAGCTCAGAAAGCGGAGGTGAGCCATGCTTTCTTATGATGAAAACGGTAAGATCGATATACTGGGTCTGCTTCCCGAAGAGCTTGAAGAGCAGATACTGCTGATAGGCGAGAAGAAATTCCGCGCAAAACAGATCTTTGAATGGCTCCATGTGAAAAGAGCCGACAGTTTCGACAAAATGACTAACCTTTCTGTACAATTGAGGGAAAGGCTCAAAAAAATATTTTGTTTAAAATCACTATTTATCGTAAAAAGGCTTGAAAGTCACACCGATAATACTGTAAAATATCTATATAGGCTTCCTGACGGCAACCATGTTGAGACTGTAATTATGGAATATAATTACGGGAATACGGTATGTGTTTCGACTCAGGTAGGGTGCAAGATGGGGTGTAGGTTCTGTGCCTCGACTATCGCGGGATATAAACGCGACCTTACTTCGTCCGAGATACTGCTCCAGATCTATGAGGCTGCCAGAGACAGCGGCAGGAAGATCACGGGCGCTGTCCTTATGGGCATAGGGGAGCCGCTGGACAATTACGACAATGTAGTGAATTTTCTCAGAGTGCTTTCCTGCGAGGAAGGAACGAATATGTCACTGAGACACGTTTCTGTTTCCACCTGCGGGCTGGTACCCAGAATATATGAGCTTGCCGAACTCAAACTCGGCATAACGCTCTCGATCTCACTGCACTCCTCAAACAATAAGGCAAGAAGTGAGATCATGCCCGTAAACAATAAGTATGATATCGGTGAGCTGCTTACGGCTTGCAGGTATTATTTCAAGGTCACGGGCAGACGTATCTCTTTTGAATATGCGCTGATCGATGGACACAATGATTCTCAGGCTGATGCCGAAGCACTTGCCCGGCTGCTGAAAGATCTTGTGTGCCATGTAAATATAATACCCGTCAATAAGATCAAGGAACGTGATTACAGATCCGACAGAAAGGCTGCTGCGAGATTTCAGAAGCGGCTGGAGGCTCTCGGGCTGAATGCGACGGTCAGGAGGACACTGGGTGCGGATATAGACGCAGCCTGCGGTCAGCTGAGGCGGGAATATGAGATTTAAGGAAAGGCGGTGAGCTGTATGTTTCTGGCGTATGGTACCGATATTGGACAAAACAGAGAGGAAAACCAGGATAGAGTAAGAGTCGAATCTCTTGGCGATAATATATGCATTGCTGTTGTCTGTGACGGTATGGGAGGTGCTGCATCAGGCGGTGTGGCCAGTCAGCTTGCTGTTGATATGTTCATTGGCAGGGTAATGGAAAATTTCCGCCCTGATATGAATGCCAATTCCATCAGAAATCTGTTGCTCAATGCTGTTCACTATGCTAATACCTGTGTGTATGAAAAGAGCATGGAGGATATCGACAAGAACGGGATGGGTACCACCTGCGTTGCGGCTTTAGTCCAGGGGAAGAATATCTATATCGTCAATGTTGGCGACAGCAGAGCTTATCTGCTGACCAAAGAGGGTATCACTCAGATCACGACAGATCATACCTATGTGGAAACGCTGGTGCAAAGCGGCAGGATCTCAGCAGAGGCTGCAAAGATACATCCCATGCGCAATGTCATCACTAAGGCGGTGGGCGTTGAACCCGACGTTGAGGTGGATTACTTTGAGTGCTATGAGGCAGGAAATTTTGCGGTAGTGCTTTGTTCCGACGGACTGTCAGGGTATTGCAGCGAGGAACTGATCTACTGTACAGTATTTGGGAATAATCTTGATGAGGCTGTAAAGAAACTGATAGATCATTCCAATGAGAGCGGCGGAAAAGATAATATAACCGCTGCGATAATTGCTAACTGATGAGACAATAAAATATAGTTTAGGAGTTGAATAGAATGGATTCTAATATCGGTAAGAAGCTGGATGGCAGATATGAAATTACCGAGCTGATAGGCGTTGGCGGAATGGCTGATGTCTATAAGGCACAGGATGTCATGGAAGACAGACCTGTTGCCGTTAAGATCCTTAAACCCGAGTTCTCGGGAGACGAGGAATTTCTGCGAAGGTTCAGAAATGAGAGCAAGGCGATCGCTGTTCTTTCTCACCCGAATATCGTAAAGATCTATGATGTTGGATTTACAGATGAGATCCAGTTCATCGTCATGGAATATATCGACGGTATCACGCTGAAAGAGTTTATAGAGCAGCAGGGTGTTCTCAAGTGGAAGGATGCACTGCATTTCATCACACAGATACTGAGAGCTTTGCAGCACGCCCACGACAAGGGCATCGTTCACAGAGATATCAAGCCGCAGAACATTATGCTGTTCACTGACGGCACAATAAAGGTCATGGATTTCGGCATAGCGAGATTTTCCAGGATCGACGGAAAGACACTTTCCGATAAGGCGATAGGTTCTGTACACTATATCTCGCCCGAGCAGGCACAGGGTGAAATGACTGACGAAAGATCTGATATCTATTCGGTAGGCGTTATGCTCTACGAAATGCTCACAGGCAGGAAACCCTTTGACGGTGATACAGCTGTGAATGTTGCTCTTAAACACATGCAGGAAAACGCTGTTCCTCCCAGAGAGATAATGCCTTCAATACCCGAAGCGCTGGAAGAGATAGTTATCCATGCAATGGAAAAACAGCCCGCACAGCGTTATCAGTCGGCTGCCGAGATGATAAGGGATATCGATACCTTCAAGCTCAATCAGTCGGTGGTTTTCGGCTATAAGAACGGTTCGGCTCCTGTTTCGGATAATGTAGGTTTTTATCCCGTCAGCAATAATCCTCTTTCCAGAAAGCCTGTCATCGAAGATAATTATGATGACTACGATGATGAGGACGACGAGTATTACGACGAAGATGAAGATTATGATGATCAGGATTACGACGATGAAGACGAGGACGATGATGATGACGACGTCAAAAAGCGTTCTTATGTAGTTCCCATCCTGCTGGCTGTAACGGTGGCGGTAGTTATCGTGGCTGCCTGCATAATCGGATGGACGGTCATCAAGGCGTTCCAGCCTAAGGACGGTTCGGGCGGCGGCATCCATACCAGCACGGTAATGCTCCCCAACTTCGTCGGAAAGAATATCGTACAGGTTCAGCAGGACTGGGATGATCAGCTCCAGTTCGAGCTCCAGAACGAGTATAATACCGAGTATGAGGAAGGCATCATATTCTGGCAGAGCCAGTCGGCAGGCAAGTCCGTCAAGGAAGGCACGATCATCACCCTAAAGGTAAGTAAGGGCAGACAGATGTCTGTAATACCCGATGTTACAGGCTCGGAGGCACAGGTCGCAGAAAGCACCCTGAAGGCCGAGGGCTTCACCGTAGTTCTTAGAAACAAGTATGATGATACAGTTCCCGAAGGTATCGTTATCAATACAGAGCCTGCAGCAGGTACAAACTTCGCACAGGGCGGCGCTGTTACCATCTATGTCAGCAAGGGTCCTCTGGATACACAGGTAAAGGTTCCTAACGTTGTTGGTCTTACAAAGGAAAAGGCTATCACGATACTGAAAGAAAACAAGCTGAGTGCTCATGTTGAGGATATGGCACATGACGGCGATAAGGGCAAGGTAATAGATCAGTCTGTTGAGCCCGATAAGAGAGTTGAGAGAGATACCGAAGTTACGATCTACGTTTCTACCGGTGAGACCGATCCCGTTGATCTTACTATCGAGCTGCCTATGCCCGAAGGTATTCACGGTTCTTACTCTATCGAAGTTTACAAGAACGGTAACGTTGCTTATACTCAGTCCATTGCCAACGGTGAGACTGTTGCGGGTCAGAATATCCGCATAGATATCTCGGGCAAGAAGACCGAGACACTTACAGTATCCATCAGAAATGATGAATCCGGCAAGTCTGTAAACTATGCAGTATTCAATGTAAACTATGAGAAGAAGAACGCTGAGCTCAACGGCTCGCTGAATAAGGACGGTCTGCTTGCTATCACTCCTACTACCACGAAGGAAGACAGCTCGTCCGCACCTGAGGATTCGTCGTCGCAGAACGATAATCCTCCCGACAATCCTCCTGCTGATGATTCAAGCTCTCAGGTTGAGGTAGATTCTCAGCCCGAGCAGGGAGATAACACTCAGGGCGATAATACAGGTTACTGATCTGTATGAACGGAATAATAACTAAAGCGATCGGAGGCCTCTACACAGTAGAAGCCTCCGACGGCATATTTGAATGTAAAGCTAGGGGTATTTTCCGTAAAAAGAAAATATCACCCATGTGCGGTGATAAGGTAGTGATCACCGAAGATAAGGACGGCTGTGTTATCGAGGAGATACTCCCCAGAAGCTCCGAGCTGATAAGACCGCCTCTTGCCAATCTCGATCTGCTGGTATTTGTATCCTCAACTGTTGAACCGAGACCCAATACGCTGTTGCTGGATAAGTTCATTGCCATTGCGGAATTCAAGAAGATAAAGCCTGTTGTGGTGTTCACCAAAGTGGATAAGCAGCCGAGTGACAAACTTGCTGAGATATACCGCAGTGTGGGTATCGATGTTTTTGAATGCGACAATGTGACAGGTGAGGGCAGTGCGGAGGTCAAGGAATTTATACAAGGCAAGCTTTCTGCCTTTACAGGGAATACGGGAGTTGGAAAATCATCTTTGCTGAATAATATGTACCCCGAACTTGATATCGCCACAGGTGAGATAAGCAAAAAGTTGGGCAGAGGTCGGCACACTACCCGTCATGTTCAGCTTTATAAACTGGACGTCGGAGGATACATAGCCGATACTCCGGGTTTTTCTTCCTTTGATACCAACCGTTATGATATCATTTTCAAGGATCAGCTGGCGGATTGCTTTATAGAATTCAGGGAATATACCTGTAACTGCCGTTTCCCGAATTGCAGCCATACAAAGGAAAAAGGCTGTGCTGTTATCGAAGCGGTGAAAAACGGGGATATACCGCAGTCGCGTTTTGAAAGCTATGTTCAGATGTATGAGGAAGCCAGAGCGCTCAAGGAATGGGAGTATAAGAATGACTGATAGTTGTGTGATATTTGCGGGCGGCGACGCTGTTGCCGCTGATACAGTTGATCGTGAGGCAGTGGCAAAAGCATACGTTATATGCGCGGATAAGGGACTTTCACTGGCGAGATCTATGGGTATCGAGCCCGACCTTATATTGGGTGATTTCGATTCTCTGGAGTATACTCCCGAGGGCAGCAATGTGATGACCTATCCCTCCGAAAAAGACGATACCGATCTTATGCTTGCTGTCAGTGTCGCTCTTGAAAAGGGCTTTACCGAGTTCATTATCTATGGTGCCTGCGGAGGAAGACTTGACCACATGATGGGCAACATCGCTTGCCTTGCCATGATAGCCGAAGGCGGTGCAAGGGGAGTTATCGTCGGGGATGATGACATAATATCTCTACACACTCCGGGCAGCTATTCTGTCCCCTATAAAGAAGGTTTTTCGCTTTCACTGTTTGCCTATTCTCCCGAAGTCAGTGGACTGACAATAACGGGCACAAAGTATACCGCATACGATTGCACCCTGTCAAACAGAGTTACATTGGGAGTATCCAACGAAATAACCTCAGATCATGCACAAATCAGTTTTTCCGACGGTCGGCTGCTGGTCATACAGTCTCGGCTGGATAGGCAGTAACAAATATTACCTCTGATGAATAATATGGATTATAGTAAACGGCAAAGATATCCAGACATTCTCTGACAGCTGAATATAGCACAGTGAAATGTCGAAAATCCAATGTCGTTAACTATACCACTTGATCGGGAGGTAATACTTATGAAGGTAGTTGTTGTTAAAAGCCCTAAAGTCATTTCGGGGCTGCTCAGAATGATCTTTGGGATAAATAAAGAGGATTGATGTTATCTCCCTCCGTTCATCGGGGGGAGATATTTTTGTTCTTTACTGCCATATAAAAAATACAGACCGTTCGTTCACACGAGCGGTCTATATACTGTTATTCGGTCGTTTCAGTGCTGCTGTCCTCATCATAGTGGATGGGTTCGGTAGTCAGTCCGGGATCATTGGTCTCTTCACATTTAGCGGTTATATCGTCAACTATCCTCTTGAATACCTCAAAGCTCTCATCGTAGTTAGCCTGTGCCTTCTCCTTATTGAGAGTCATTGTTTCTTCGGGTATCCTTATGGACATGTGGACATCGTTGGGCAGCAGTTCGTATTTCAGCTCCTCAGCCATAACCTTAGAATTAAAGCTGAAACCCTGTTCATCGATGTACTTGTTTCCCGGGAAATCCTCAGCCAGGTCGGTCTTCATAAGCTCCATGAAATCCTCGCGGGTATGGGAGTCGGTGATAACGATCATACCTTCACCTGTCTGCACCTGTGCAACAAACTTCTGTGTGTAGGTGTTGCGGGTGACTTCATCCATATTCTGGCTTATCGGGATGCTGATTATACCCACATGGACGTAGCCGTTGCCGTCAAGGTCGTCAACATAGTTTTCAAAGAACGCTTCCAGCTCGTCCGTTCTCTGCGAAAGATCATTGTCGGTAACTACGATAACACAAAGATCATCGCGCTTGCGAGTAGCTTCGGTGTATACCAGAAATCCCACGATAGCTGCGATTATTGTACAAACAGTCACGACTGTTTTGTAGTGATACCAGAAATTTGAAACTGCTGCCCACCCATGTGGTTTTTCATAGGCTTCGTCCTTTTTGGTCAGCTCGGAGCTTTCTTCATCGGTCAGTCCCGATCTCAGCTTCAGCAGCTCACGCTTTTCCTCATCTATCTGTTTCTGACGGGCTTTTTCGGCTTCTCGCTCTTTCTTTTCAAGTTCGGCTTCTTCGGCAGCAGCTTGTTCTTCTAGCTGCTTTTGCTTTTTCTGTTCTTCTTCTGCCAGCTTTTTTTCGTATTCGTAATCTTCATTATCAATTGCCATCTTGTCGATGTTGATTTTCTTTTTTGACATATATTACTGACCTTTCAAAGTTGATTTAGATTTATTATAGCTTAAATATATTAATTCCTGATTAATTTTGCATGAACTTACAGCACTGCCTGCCCGCCATGCCCTGCAACATACAGTTTCTTTCTCCGCGAAAGTATATTCGCACATAAATGGCTTTTGTGTTAACGCCACATTAACAAAATGCAAGTGATTTTTTTATATAAAATGTCAATATACATCATGCAAATAATTGTTTATAATATATAGTATGCAGACAAGTTTCTAATCACAAGAACTGGGGGCAGTTATATGGTCAGAGAAATTACGATGTCCGATCTTGACGGACTTCTTACGCTTTATATGCAGCTGCATGATAATCCTTTTCCCGAAAA